>MNVA01000111.1 GCA_001871325.1 Ignavibacteria bacterium CG1_02_37_35 | reverse complement strand
TGATGGTAAAGAAATTCTTGATGGTGATATTGTGTCAAAAGAACCGGACATCGAAATTTCTTTAAAAGACAATTCGCCATTGCCTATTTCTAAATATAATTTCTCAATTTCAATAGATAATACACCGATTGATGTTTCAAATATTCGGGATTCCGTGATTGCTTATCCAAATAATCAGACGATACTTAAGTGGAAACAGTTATCACTCAAACAAGGAGAACACTCGCTTGATGTTTTTGCTAAAGACTCCAGCGGGAATTATTTTGATGCTTCGGTTAGGAGAACGGTTTTCTTTACTTATACGGTCAACGATTTGGCACGCGTCTATAATTATCCTAATCCATTTTCTTCACAAACGTATTTCACCTTTGAGCTACGCGGAGAACATAAACCGACGGAAATTACAATTAGAATATTTTCCATCGCGGGAAGATTAATAAAAGAGATTCAATTTTCCGGGGGAGATTTTGCTATCGGGTTTAATAAAATGTTATGGGATGGGAAAGACCAGGACGGTGATCCGATTGCTAATGGATTGTATCTCTACAAAGTGATTGCAAAGTTTAATGATAAAACTGTAACTACGATACAAAAACTTGTGAAGATGGAGTAGCCCATCCCCAACCCTTCCCGAAAAGAAGGGGGCTTTTAGCTTTTCAGTTTCTTCATAACCAAGAAAATTCTTAATTTTACAATACGAAATAACAACGAGAAATAAATGTGCGGTATTGTCGGATACATCGGTGATAGAAATGCAATCCCAATTTTAATTGAAGGTTTAAAAAGATTAGAATATCGTGGATATGATTCGGCTGGTTTAGGATTCTTTTCAGGCGGGGAATTAAACATTGTTAAAAATAAAGGGAAAGTTTCTCTTCTTGAAAAAAAATTAGCAGGGAACGGATTCCAAACCACAATTGGTATCGGTCATACGCGTTGGGCAACGCACGGCATACCTAATGAAATTAATGCCCATCCCCATTTCAATAAAGAAAAAACACTACTCGTAATTCACAACGGAATCATTGAAAATTACCAGCCTCTCAAAAAAATTCTTATTGGAAACGGTTACGATTTTAAAAGTGAGACCGATACTGAAGTGTTGGTTCATTTAATTGACAGCTTTTTGAAAAAGGGAGGCACCTTGTTCAGCGCGGTGCGTCATGCTTTAAATGAAGTTGAAGGAACTTATGGACTTGCGGTTTTATCAAGCAATGAACCGGATAAAATTGTCGTTGCAAGAAAAGGTTCTCCCCTTGTTCTCGGAATCGGTGAAAATGAAAACTTTATCGCATCTGATGTCTCGGCATTAATTGCACACACGAAGCAGGTTGTTTACCTCGAAGATGGTGAAATTGCCGAAGTTTATAAAAACCGTTTCCGTACAAAAAATATTGAAGACGAGGAAATTCAAAAAGAAATAATCGAAGTCACCATGTCGATTGAGCAAATCGACAAAGGCGGTTATTCCACTTTCATGTTAAAAGAAATTATGGAACAGCCGGAATCTGTTTTAAATTCTATGCGAGGCAGACTCGTCCATGATGAGGGTACTTCAAAACTTGGTGGACTTGAATCTGTTTTAAATCGAATTGGCAACTCCAAACGCTTCATCATTTGTGCATGCGGAACCTCCTGGCATTCGGGAATGGTGGGTGAGTATATGTTCGAGCAATATTTACGCATTCCAACAGAGGTTGAATATGCTTCAGAATTTAGATACCGCAATCCAATCATTCATCCCGATGATACGATCTTTTTTATCTCACAATCCGGTGAAACCGCCGATACGTTAGCTGCAATGAAGGAAGCTAAACGCAAAGGTGCGCTCGTTGTTGGAATTTGCAATGCTGTCGGAAGTTCAATAGCTCGTGATAGTGATGCCGGTGTTTATATTCACGCCGGACCGGAAATTGGAGTTGCTTCAACAAAAGCTTTCACTGCGCAGCTTTCTGTTTTTGCATTAATCACCTTACTGCTTGCCCGTAGAAAAGATATGAGTTTGATTGACGGGCAAAAAATGGTGGAAGAATTTCAAACCATCCCTGGAAAAATTAAAAAGATCCTTCAACTTAAAAAACAAATTGAGGTGATTGCCGAAGAATTTAAAAATTCAAAAAACTTTTTATATCTCGGCAGAGGATACAACTTCCCGGTAGCTCTCGAAGGCGCACTCAAACTGAAAGAAATTTCTTACATCCACGCCGAAGGTTATCCTGCTGCGGAAATGAAACATGGTCCAATCGCTTTAGTTGATGAGAATATGCCTGTAGTCTTCATCGCCCCAAAAGATTCAACCTACGACAAAATTATTTCTAACATCGAAGAAATAAAAGCGCGCAAAGGAAAAGTTATTGCCATAGCCACAGAAGGGGATAATGATATTGATCGCTTAGCCGATTACGTTATTAAAATTCCTGAAACCATCAGGATGTTAATGCCCATTCTAACCGTTATTCCTCTTCAACTCTTAGCTTACCACATAGCTATGAAAAAAGGTCTCAACGTAGATCAACCAAGAAATTTAGCCAAAAGCGTAACAGTAGAATAACAAAAAAAGTTCTTCCGTTAAGTGTGTAAAAAAATAAATATATTGAAGTTGAATAACGAATAATGAACAAGGAACACTGAATATTGAAGTTTGTCCCACTGGAAAATCGAATTAACCAAGGGAGAATAAATAAAAATAATATTCATTGGGTTAAAGTATGAGTGAAGAGAAAAACAAAAAATTTAATCTTGAAGATAGGTTGATTGAATTTGCTGGGATCATTATTAAAATAACTGAAAATCTTTATACTACCAGAGCAGGGAATCATATCGCAGGGCAGTTGGTCAGGTCTGGTACATCTCCAGCATTACTTTACGGAGAAGCACAAAGCGCGGAATCAAGAAATGACTTTATACACAAACTTAAAATTATTTTGAAAGAATTAAGAGAAACATTAATTGCTTTGAAAATTATTAAAAACGTTCCTTTGACTAAAAATTTCGATTTAGTAGATAAAGCAAAGATTGAGTGTAACGAACTTATTGCAATATTTGTAAAAAGCATCGAAACTGCAAGAAAGAACAATGAAAAGAGGGAATAAATTTCCGATCTTTTTTTATACTTCATTTAATCATTCATTATTCCTTATTCGATGTTCGATATTTTTTCACATACTTAACAGTAGAATAACAAAAAAAAGGACCCTCTATGGAAAAGAAAAATGTCCTCATTATGGGAGCTGCAGGACGAGATTTTCACAACTTCAATGTCTTTTATAGAGACAACGAAGAATACAATGTGGTTGCATTTACCGCAACACAAATCCCAAATATCAATGATCGTCTCTATCCCGCAGAACTTGCCGGAAAATTATATCCAAAAGGTATAATGATTTACGACGAGTCCGAACTCGAGAATCTGATAAAAAAATTCAATGTGCAAGAAGTTGTTTTTGCTTACTCGGATGTTCCTTTCAATTATGTAATGACCAAAGCTTCAATTGTTAATGCAGCCGGAGTTTCGTTTAGATTGCTCGGTGCAGAAGAAACAATGGTCAAAAGTACAAAGCCTGTTATTTCAATTATTGCAGTGCGTACCGGAAGTGGAAAATCGCAAACGTCAAGAAAAATTGTAACGATGTTAAGAGAAGCCGGAAAAAAAGTTGTCGCCATACGCCATCCAATGCCTTATGGTGATTTGGTGAAACAGAAAGTTCAGCGCTTCGGATCAATTGAAGATCTGAAATTTCATAAATGTACGATTGAAGAAATTGAAGAATATGAACCGCATATTGTCAGCGGTGGAGTAATTTATTCCGGTGTTGATTATGAAGCGATTGTTCGTCAAGCCGAGCAAGAAGCCGACATCATCATTTGGGACGGCGGGAATAATGATTTCCCGTTCTATCATTCCGATTTAACATTCACCGTCGTTGATCCATTGCGCGCCGGAAACGAAATGAATTATTATCCGGGAAACACTTCGCTTCGTCTTGCAGATATTGTGGTGATTAACAAAATTGATTCAGCCGAACCGAAAAATATTAAACTCGTTCGGGACAATATTCGCGCTGTGAATCCGAAAGCAATCGTAATCGAAGGCGCTTCTCCAATCACAGTTGAAAAACCGGAATTGATTACAGGCAAGCGCGTGCTTGTTGTCGAAGATGGTCCAACACTTACACACGGAGAAATGGAATACGGAGCCGGTGTGGTTGCCGCGTGGAAATATGGCGCAAAAGAAATTGTTGATCCTCGCCCATACACCGTAAATTCAATATCAGAAACGTATAAAAAATATCCGAAGATCGGAACGCTGCTTCCCGCGATGGGCTACAGCGATGAACAAATAAAAGATTTGGAAGGAACGATCAATGCGACAGATTGTGATTCAGTAATCATCGGAACGCCGATTGACCTTGGCAGATTGTTGAAAATAAATAAACCGTCAACGCGCGTGCAATATGATTTGCAGGAAATCGGGGATATCACAATCGAAAAAATTCTGAAGCAAAAAGGATACTTATGAAAAAAATTGCCGTAGTTGCTCTCGGCGGAAATGCTTTGTTAAAAGGAAGTCAAATCGGAACGATTAACGAGCAAGAAGATAACACTTACAGAACATGCAATTTTTTAACTGAATTGCTCAAGCAATATAACCTTGTTATTACGCACGGAAACGGACCTCAAGTAGGAAATATTTTACTTCGGAATGAAGCTGGATATGATTCATACAAAATTCCTAAAATGCCGCTTGATATTTGTGTAGCCGATTCCCAGGGAGGAATCGGTTATATGATCGAACGGCAAATATTGAATATTCTTTTCGAGAAAAAAGTAAAGCGAAATGTTGTTACGCTTGTTACGCAAGTTTTAGTTGATAAGGATGATTCGGCGTTTCAGAATCCAACAAAGCCTGTTGGAAAATTCTTTTTGAAAGAAGAAGCCGAACTTCTCTCGAAAGCAAATAATTGGGTCTTCAAAGAAGATGCACGGAAAAGAGGATGGCGCAGAGTTGTTGCTTCTCCTCAACCTATAAGAATTGTAAATAAAGAAATTGTTGAAGCGCTGGCAAAAAAAGGAAACATTGTTATTGCTGCGGGCGGCGGCGGAATTCCTGTAGTTGAAAAAGACGGAATCTTTCACGGTGTTGATGCAGTGATTGATAAAGACTCAGCTTCCGCTTTACTTGCAAACCAAATTGGGGCAGACGCTTTTTTTATTTTGACTGATGTTGCAAAAGTGTCAATCAATTTTCAAAAACCGAATGCAAAAGAACTTGATAAACTTTCCGTGCGGCAAGCAACGAAGTATCTTAAAGCCGGTGAATTTGGTTCAGGCAGTATGGGACCGAAAATTCAAGCTGCAATTTCTTTTATCAAGAATGGTGGAAAAGAAGCGGTCATTACGGAATCTACCCAGTTGCTTAATCCTTCTGCGGGAACGAGGATTGTCGCTTAGCGGAAAGTAGAAAGTAAAAAGTAGAAAGTAGAAAGTAAAAAGTAGAAAGTGGAAAGATGAATAAAGTTCTATGTTTTGAGGATTTGTTGGTTTGGCAAAAAGCGAAAGAACAGGTTGTTTCAATCTATAAAATATTTCGTGCTTGCAAGGACTACTCTTTTCGAGATCAAATCCAACGCGCCGCAATTTCGGTGATGAATAATATTGCCGAAGGCTTTGAAAAGAAAACAAATAATGAATTCAAATATTTTTTAAATATATCAAAGGGAAGCAATGGAGAATTAAGAAGCATGCTTTATGCTGCTCTGGATTTGAATTATATTGATATGCAAAATTTTGAGACTTTAACTCCAAGATCAAAAGAAATCTCAAAAATGCTTTTCGGTTTAATCAAATCATTGGATTAATACTTTCCACTTGCTACTTTTAACTTGTAACTAAAAGGAGAAATTATGGCTGTTAACATGAAAGGTAAAAGTTTACTAACAATTCACGAACTATCGCTTGAAGAAGTCTGGCAGATTTTTGAGTTGAGTAAATCTTTAAAAGAAAAAAGACTTTCCGGCGAACCTCATCGTTTGCTTGATGGAAAGAAACTGGGAATGATCTTCTCTAAACCTTCCACAAGAACGAGAGTGTCGTTTGAAGTTGGTATTTATGAACTTGGCGGAACAGGATTATACTTCAACCAAAATGATTTGCAATTAAAGAAGAGTGAAAACGTTAGCGATACAGCTAAAGTTCTTTCACGTTATCTTGATGGAATAATGATCCGTACTTTCGATCACCAAGATGTGGTTGATTTGGCAACGTTCGGTTCGATCCCTATTATCAACGGTTTAACCGATCTGCATCATCCGTGTCAGGTTCTTGCAGATTTGTTTACAATTCTTGAAAAGAAAAGAACTTTACAAGGATTAAAACTTGCGTATATTGGCGACGGTAATAACATGGCGCACAGTCTTCTGCACGGTTGCGCAAAAGTTGGAATGAATATTTCCATCGCTTCTCCTTCCGGTTATACTCCTTTGGAGTCTGTTGTTGCTGAATCAAAAAAAGATGCGAAGTATATGGGAAGTAAAATTGAAATTCTCAATGATCCAATTGCTGCCGTGAAAGATGCCGATATAATTTATACCGACGTTTGGGCAAGCATGGGGCAGGAGAAAGAAGCGCAAGAAAGAAAAACGAAGTTTATGAAATATCAAATCAATCCGGAATTAGTTAAACACGCGAAAGATGATTACCTATTCATGCATTGTCTTCCTGCACACCGCGGTGATGAAGTAGTAAATGAAGTAATTGATTCGGCAAACTCCGTAGTATTTGATGAAGCGGAAAATCGTTTACACGTTCAAAAGGCTGTAATGGCGCTGGTGATGTGAAGATAGTAGAAAGTAGAAAGTTAAAAGTGGAAAGTGATGTATCAATTATTTTTGGAGTATAAATGAAATCGATCATTTTAATGGTAATGGGAATTCTCATGATCTCCCTTGTTGGTTGTTCTTCGCTAAAATT
>MNVA01000026.1 GCA_001871325.1 Ignavibacteria bacterium CG1_02_37_35 | reverse complement strand
ATCACTAATTTTATTGGCATATCACCAATCTTGATCCAACTTTGTGAAGCCTCACCGAAACCAATAGTATTTCCGCTTGAATGGTAATTCTCCGGCAAACATAACGAGAACACGTTGCTCATCGGTAACGGGACTTCTATTATTCCCACAACAGTTGGGAATTCATTTGACAACGGAACTGAATACCAATGAGGATAAACCATTGACGAATCAAGCACAACATTTACATGCTGGCTATAAACCAGGTTTGTCAAAGTATCTTTGTAAAAACTGATTTGTTTCAATGTATCCCCAAGAACCATTGAAGAAAAAAGGAATTGTATCTCTTTTACTTTGTAATAATCCCAACCTTCTTTTGGAGAAAAGCGGGTATGTTTAAAATAGATTTCACCGGCGATGGCATATTTGTCAATAAATTTTGCACTATCCGGCAGATAATATAAAGTGTCGGTTTCATCATCAAATAAACTTTGCACTGATGAATATTCGCTTAATGCATTTGCCTGGGTTGACGCGGATAGAGAAATGGAGAGAGTGGTAAATACCGTTAAGAGAAAAAAAACAAGAGGTAACTTTTTCATAACAAGCCGTCCAAAGTTGATTAATTATTTAAATCCTTGTGGTAAACTTATAAAAAAGAATTCGGAATTCAGAACACAGAATTCAGTTCTCTTCTGGCAAATCAGATGTTGAAGATTTTGTATCACCTTCTGATTTTTAACTTCTGATTCTTGAACAAAAATTTTGGCACCGTAATTAGAAGCTTTCGCATCTTTCCCTACAGAGATTTTCTCCTTATCTTTGCATCATTAAATCACAAGTAAAAGAATCTATGGTTACTCTTTCAAAATCCCGGTTAAAGAAGATCAAAAAGAATTTTAAAGGAAAGAAAATTGCGGTCATCGGCGATATGATGCTCGACTGTTACTTTTGGGGCGAAGTAAAACGCATTTCTCCCGAAGCTCCCGTTCCTGTTGTAGAAGTTGATAATGAATTTTACCGTTTCGGCGGCGCCGCAAACTGCGCGCTTAACATTGCACGGCTTGGCGGAAAACCTCTTCCCGTTGGAATAATCGGCAAAGAAAATTACGGTTCAATTTTCCTTTCGCTGCTTGATGAATCAGGAATAGACTCTACAGGAATTCTTATTGACGAAACGAGACCAACAACAGCTAAGACACGTGTGATTGCGGATAGTCAGCACGTGGTAAGAATTGATAAAGAAAGTAAAGAATATATTTCCAAAGCAACGCAGCAAAAAATTCTAACTTTCCTCGAAGAACATATTTCTTCTCTCGACGGAATTATTTTGCAGGATTACAACAAAGGAATTCTAACTCCGCAGCTAATTCAAAAAGTTATTTCGCTTGCAAACAAAAATAATATTTTAATTACCGTTGATCCGAAATTCCTTAATTTTTTCTCTTACAAAAATGTTACGGTTTTCAAACCAAACAGAAAAGAAGCGGGTGACGTTTTGGGAATGCAGATAAGAACGGATGCCGAAGTTACTACCGCCGGGAAAAAACTTCTTACAAAATTGAATGCAAAATATGTTCTGCTAACACTTGGCGAAGGAGGCATTGCGGTTTTTGAAAAAGGAAAAGAATACCGCATGCCGACGAAAGCAAGAAAAGTCGCGGATGTTTCCGGCGCAGGCGATACGGTCATTTCAACCCTTACCATGGCGCTCGCTGCGGGTACTAATATTTTAGAAGCTTCGTACCTTGCAAATTATGCCGGCGGATTAGTTTGTGAAGAAGTTGGAATTATTCCTATCGAATTGGAAAAACTATTCTCAACCGTAAGCGAAGAACTGCAATGAAACCGATCTACACACGCGCAGAAATTTTGGCGATCCGCAAAAATTTAAAAGCTGAAAACAAAAAAGTAGTTTTTACCAACGGCTGTTTTGATGTGCTTCATGCTGGACATGTTGATTATCTGAATAAAGCAAAAGCCGCCGGAGATGTTTTAATTCTTGGTTTAAATTCAGACGCTTCTGTTAAAAGAATAAAAGGGGCGAAACGTCCAATCGTAAATGAAGAAGAGCGCGCTTTCATTCTTTCAAACTTAAAAGCTGTGGATTACGTTACTTTATTTGATGAGGACACACCGCAGGAAATAATCGGCGAATTGATTCCCGACATTTTAATTAAAGGCGCAGACTGGGCGATAGAAAAAATTGTCGGGCGTGACATTGTTGAGGCAAACGGCGGCGAAGTAAAAACTATTTCATTCGTTACCGATCAATCAACCACAAATATTATCCAAACCATAATTGAACGATATGAAAAGTGAAAAATCCTTTACTTGATATTATCCCGAGGCGAAGTCGTTTCCATAAAACGGTTAACGTTTTTGTCTTTTTTTTCGTCGGGATATTTATACTTCTTCTTATCATTGGAGGAATAACACAAACTTCAACCTTCCGAAATTACCTTCGCGAAAAAGTTGTAGCATTAGTAAATGAAGAGATCAATGGGAAAATTGAAATTGGAAAGATTGACGGAACAATTTTTACTTCACTCATTATGAGAGATGCGAAACTTCTTTATTTGAAAGATACCATAGCAAGCATTAAAAAAGTTGAAATAAAAATTAGTCCGCTGCAAATATTTTTGCGCAGGATATATATTAGGAAAATATTAATCGAAGAGGCGGACTTTGTTTTGCTTCGCGATAGCGCCGGGGTGTTAAACTTAACAAAAGCCTTTCCTTCGTCCCCTCCGGATACTTCAAAAACAGAATTTCCGTTTATAATTAAAGTACCCGAAGTATCGTTCTCGCAGATTAATTTTTCGCTTCAAGACGAAACTCTGCGAAACAGCAACAATTATTATGATCACCTTGATCTTGGCGATCTGAGAATTAAAAATCTTGGATTAACTTTAAACGCAGAAGTAAACATCAACGATAATGAATACAAAGCGCATCTGGATGATTTTTATTGCCAGACAAACATCACCAACTTTAACATTAAAAAGATTGCGGGAGATTTTCTTATCAACGAGGATGAGCTCTCCGCTCTTGGCGTTGAACTGCAAACCAACCGTTCAAAGATTTCCTTACTTGCACAATTAAAGGGATTTAATCTTTTTGCTCCTTTTGATAAGACTGCATTTAAAAACGCCGGCGTCAGCGCAAATCTAATAACAGAACCGTTCACCTTTGATGATTTAACCGCTCTTATTCCTGCGGTTGATATGCTTGAGGGAAACCTTGACGGAACCATCAGCGCCGAAGGAACTATTCATGATCTGCTGGTACAAGAATTGAACTTGAAATATTTACAAACAAATCTTAAATGCACCGGGCGGTTGAAAAATTTGGACACTCCTTCCGATCTTTTAATTAACGCTGCAATTACAAATTCAGCGTTAACCTATGAAAATGTTTTAGCCTTACTGCCTGGATTGGATCTCCCGAAATTTCAAAATCTTTCTGTGCTTTCGGTTGATACACTTACCTACGATGGCGGAATACAAAACTTTACTTCGCGGATTTCTGCCGGACTGAACGGGGGAAGTTTGATGGGCAATGTTACGTTTGATTTTCGAAAACAGGAAATGGAATATAAAGCGGAGGTTAACTCTGTCAATTTAGATATTCAGCCATTTGTTCAATTCCCGGTGAAACTTACTTCAAAAATTACTGCGGTCGGCAGAGGCACCAATACAAAAACATTAACATCGGACATCACTATTGATGCCGCCCGCTCGACGGTAACCCACAATTATTTAAATGAATTTTTATTGTCGGGTAACATGAAAAATGGTGTCCTTGAAGCAACTTGTATTGCTGCTGTTGATTCACAAAAAATAATTTTTGACGGAAATCTTAATATCCAAAACGACAAAACTCCGCAGTATGATTTTTCTTTAAAGGCAACTCAATTAAGTTTAGCAAGGCTATTGAATGATTCCGTGCTAACCTCATCTATTAACACTACTTTCAATGTTTCGGGAGAAGGTTTTAATCCCGACAATCTCTTGGCGAAATTTAATGGTAGAATTTATGACTCTCATTTTAAGCAAAAAATAATCAATGAAGCGTGGATCGTTTTTTCTATGGACACTAAAGACCCCGCCGAGAAAAAAATTTCGCTCCACTCAACTTTTGCTGATGCAATGCTCACCGGCAATTTTCAACTTACAAATTTGATCCCGCAGCTTATTTATGAAAGTGACGGCATTTCAAGGGCGTTTATTGAAAAGATTGATAGTTATTATCCGCTCGGACTTAAAAAAGATTCCCTTTTAGCTAAAACAAAATTGTTCCGCAATACCCCAAGGAAAAAAGAGAAAACGGAAGAAAAACAGAACAAAACCTTCGACGTGAAGTTCAATGTTGTAAGTAGAGACTTATCGCTTCTTTCAATATTTGGAGAAAAGTTTCAACTTGATTCGGAAGGAAATCTTAGCGGGAAAATAAAATCCGACAATTCAAATTTCTCTCTCCAGGCTTCAACCTCATTTAACTACTTAAAAATAGTTGGCGGAGAAAAAATATATATCGCATCTAACACTAACGGTAAAATCAATTTGGCACATCCGCTGCATGATTTTCATCTGCGGAATTTTTCATGCGATCTTTCGCTTAACTCCGAAAGAATTATCGCAACTGCTGAAATAAGAAATATTTCTGCTGCTGTTACTATCCGCAATGACATTTTAAATGCGAGTGCCGATGCTGTAGTAAATGATAATATGAAAGGCTCGGTTGTTTTCTCGTCTCAATTGGAATCTCCAACGTTGACGCTAAAAGTTGATACGCTTGTCTATAAGTACAACAATTTTGAGTTAAGGAACAAAGAAGAAATGCAAATTGGTTTTGCTGATAAAATACTTTCACTGAAGAATATTAATCTCTACCGCGGCGATGCTTCAATCAAAGCCGAAGGAACTCTGGCAACCGAAGGGAAACAAGATTTATCAATCCAATTAACAAAATTTAAAGGGTATGATATCAGTTATAATCTTTTGGGTATGAAGCCGGAAAGTATTATTGATAACGATATTACTGTTTCTTCCAACATCACCGGCACTTTTGAAAACCCCGTCATAGATCTGAAGGTTGGCGTTGATAGTGTTACCTATCGCAAGAACACTTTCGGATCGTTAAAAGCTCTTTTTGTTTACAAAGAAAAGAACTTGCAAACGGACATTAGATTTGGTGAAGGAGGAAAGGACAGCCTGCTTACAAAGTTATCTATCAATGGTTCGCTTCCTCTCAATTTAGCTTTTGGCGCTGTTGCTAACCGGTTTCCCGATGATAAACCGCTCTCTCTTACTCTCGATACGAAAAATTTTGATCTTGCAACTTTGGGCAATGCGTTTCCATTTATTAATGAGCTTGGCGGGACGCTCAACGCTGATATAAAGATTAACGGAACGTATGCAAAATTAGAGCCGGTTGGCTTTTTAAAAATTCAAGACGGCGCTTTTAGAGCCGATGCAAATAATCTAAAATATACTTGCGAGCTTCAACTTCATTTTGAAGAGCAAAGTTTGATATTGGATAACATGGTTGTTATGAACAGCGGTAATGTAAAAAACAATGGAACAATGCACGGGTCGGGGGAAATGTCATTCAAAGGTTTAAAAATCATTTCCACGCAAATTACCATCAATGGCGACTTAACTGTTTTGACTGATGAGTCAAAATCTGCAAGTCCAAATCTCTATGGAAGTTTGTTCGTGGGTACCGACGGGAATATTGTTTTTTCCATGAAAAATGAAATTGCTTCGTTAAGCGCACCTTTACTGATCAAAGAAGCTAATTTAATTTTTCCGCCGGCACAAGGAAGTTTTTCCTCCAATTCCGAAAAATTTATTTATAAATACGTTCGGGATTCTGTAAAATTAACTTCGCGTGAAGAGGAAATCCAAAGGATCATCAATTCTACAATCGAACAAAACCTGGATGACGAAAACAGCGAGGGACTTTTCTCCAAATTTGATTATGATATTCTCGTAGAAATTAAAAACGAAGCGACAATCACCTTCATTTTAGCTAAAGAAGCAAATCAGAAACTTACTTCGGTGCTGAAAGGGAGTGTCCGGTATAAACGGGAGAACGGTGTACAATACGTGCAGGGTGAACTTAAACTGCTCGAAGGTTCAACACTTGAATTTATAAAAACCTTTACGGCAACCGGTTCGTTAAAATTTGAGAGCGAAATTACAAATCCCTATTTAGATATAGTGGGTATGTATAAAAGTTATTATATCTCATCCGATTCAACCTCCGGAACCGGAAAAGAAGAAGAAGTTGCCGTAAAAATAAAACTTGTTGGTCCATTAAACGAGCTTTCAAAAACATTCGCCCAATCCGAAACCAACATGGCGGTTTACCGGGGCTCATCGGCAATTACCAATGACCAGGCGACTCCGGGCTTGGACAAATCCGATGCTATCTGGTATATCATTTCCGGAAAGTTTAAGAACGAAGTTACTACGCAGGATAAAACTAAAGCCTCCGATATGTTCTCGGGAACTGCCACGTCGTTCGCAGGTTCTCTTGTTGGAGGAGCACTAAATACGTATCTTGGCGATGTGGTGAAATCTGTAGAATTGCGCTCAAGCGGAAATACTACCAAACTTAATTTAAGCGGCAGAATAAAAAAGTTTAAATATACTATCGGCGGTACGACAAATATTTTTCAGGATTTATCAACCGCAAATATTCTTATAGAATATCCTGTACTGGATAATTTTGTAGTCCGTGTAGAAAGAAAATTATCCGAAACTGAAAATACCTTTACAACAGAAATGATTAATGAACTGGGTCTTAAATATAAATTCGAGTTTTAATGAAAAAAAAATTGGTCTCCTTTTTTAAAAAAAATCCTGGCAAAGCAATAAAAGCCAGAGAACTTGCTAAGCAGCTTCAAGTAACTGAAGAACATGAATATCAATCGCTCAAAGCTTTGCTCCATCAATTGTTGGAAGAAGAGCTTATCGTCAGACAGGGAAAACGCTTCCAATTAAAAATATCAAATGAAAAAATTATCTCCGGTGAACTGCAAATGCATCCGCGGGGGTTTGGTTTTGTGCTTCCTAAAAAAGAAGTCGGGCGCGATATTTTTATTGCCGGAAGGAATCTCGGAACCGCTTTTCACGGTGATATTGTTGAGGTTGCTCTCTTTGCCGAGCAGAAAAAGAAAGCAAAAAATCTTGAGGGCGAGATTATAAAAATTGTTGAACGAAGGATTACCGAAGTTGTGGGAACACTCAAAAAATCGGACGCCCTTTTTTACGTTGAACCTGAGATGAAGGAGATGAGGCGCGATATCTATATTGATGAAAATACTATTCGCGAAGCAAAGGTCGGCGACAGAGTAGTGGTGAGCGAGATCGTTTGGGAATCCGCAAAGCAAAACCCTCAAGGGAAAATTATTGAAGTGCTTGCCAAAACAAGCAAAAATAATATTGAACTTCTTTCAATTGCAAAAGAATTTAACCTGACGGTCATTTTCCCCGAGCAGGTTCTTGAAGAAGCGGAAAAAATAGCGTTGGAAATTCAGGCGGAAGAAATTTCTACACGCGTTGATTACAGAAATAAAGTTGTGATGACCATTGACCCCGATGATGCAAAAGATTTTGATGATGCTCTTTCAATTGAAGTTTTAGAGAGCGGAAATTTTGCGGTGGGCGTTCACATTGCTGATGTCAGCCATTACGTTGCAATAGATACTCCGCTTGACAAAGAATCCGGGAAGCGGGGAAATAGCGTTTACCTCGTGGGCAAAGTGATTCCGATGCTGCCGGAAAGATTATCGAACAACATTTGCTCGTTAGTCCCGAACGAAGAACGATTAACCTATTCGGTTATTGCAGAACTTACGTCGCACGGAAAACTCGTTGATTATAAAATTAAAAAGTCCATCATCAAGAGCAAAAGAAGATTTACGTACGATGAAGCGCAAAAAATAATTGAAACCGGCGAAGGGGATTTTTCAACCGAAGTTCTTCTCTTAAATAAACTTGCGTTAACGCTTCGCAAAAAAAGATTAAAAGAAGGAAGCGTAAACTTCTCAACTTCCGAAATAAAGTTTGAACTTGACGAGGCTGGAAATCCTCTTCGTGCTTATCTTTACGAAACGAAACAGAGTAACAACCTTGTTGAAGAATTTATGCTGCTTGCCAACAAAGTGGTTGCGCATCATATCGGTTTTGTAAAAAAAGAATCCGGACGAAAACCGTTTTTGTACAGAATTCACGACCGCCCCGACAAAGACAAAATAGCAGAGTTCGCAAAATTTATAAAATCTTTCGGCTACCATTATTCGGCGGATAATTTATCAAAAGCCTCATCAATAAATAAATTGATGGAAGAAGTTAAGGGGAAAGAAGAAGAATTGCTTGTGAATGAAATAGCTATCCGTTCGATGGCAAAGGCAATTTACTCAACAGAAAATATCGGGCATTATGGTTTGGGATTTCCGTACTACACGCATTTTACTTCGCCTATCCGGCGCTATTCCGATCTGCTTGTCCACCGCTTGCTCTTTGAGTATATCGAGGGGAAGGGAAAATTAATTTATTCCGAAGAACAACTTTCTGCAATTTGTGAAACCATTTCTGCATGTGAAAGAAAAGCTGTAGATGCAGAACGGCTTTCGGTTAAATTGAAACAAGTTGAATTGATGAAGAGCCATCTTGGCGAAGAATTCCACGCGATTATTTCCGGCGTAACGCATTTTGGAATTTTCGTAAAAATAACGGATGTTCTTGCTGAAGGCTTGATCCACGTGCGCGATTTGGAGGGAGATTATTATCTTTATGATGAAAAAAAATATGCGTTAATTGGTAAAGCAAGTAAAAAAATGTTCCGGCTCGGCGATAAAGTTCAAGTTAAACTGATCCGCATTAATCAAGAGCGTATGGAATTAGATTTTCTTATCGTTGAATAACACAGACGCGGCAAGTTGAAAGTAAAAAAACCTCTAAGCATAAAATAATTAGGCAAAACCAGAACCCGGCGGCATACTGTCGGAACGCTTGTTTCATTCAATCAACCAAACGTTCTTTCATGCTTCAAGTTATTTCGATCTAAAAATATTCCGGTAATTTTGCCTCGGACTTATAAACTAACTAAAGACTCTATGAAGAAACAAATTATTCTTTCGGTTATCATTTCATTCACTTCAGTGCAGTTTCTATTTGCACAGTTCGGACAGAACAAAGTTCAGTTTAAAGAAATGACGTGGTACTATATTCAGACAAGTCATTTCGATATTTATTTTAATCAAGAAGGAAGCAAAATTGCGGAGTTTGCGGCAGGCGCCTCTGAAGACGCGCTTAGTTCAATAGAAAAACATATCAACTACAGAATTAACAATAGAATTACGCTCATTCTCTATAATTCCCAAAACGATTTTCAAGAAACGAATGTTACCGATGAATACCTCAGCGAAGGAATCGGCGGTTTTACCGAGCTTTTCAAAAACCGTGTAGTTCTTCCCTTCACCGGAAATTACAAGATGTTCCGGCACGTTATTCATCACGAACTCTCGCATGCGGTTTTAAATGATATGTTTTACGGCGGCTCTATTCAAAACATTATTTCGAACAATATTTCCATTCGCTTACCGCTTTGGTTTAATGAGGGTTTGGCGGAATATCTCTCGCTCGGCTGGGATACGAATACCGATATGTTCATTCGCGATGCGGCAACGAGTGAGTACCTGCCGGACATTCAAGATCTTGACGGTTATTTCGCCTACCGGGGCGGACAATCTGTTTTTCATTACATCGCACAAAAATACGGAGATGAAAAAATAGGTGAACTTGTTAATAAAATTAAAGGAAAGGCAGACTTTGAAAATGGTTTGAAAGCTGCAATCGGTTTAGACCTTGAAGAATTAAACGAACGTTGGAAAAAAGATATTAAAAGAATTTTCTGGCCCGATATGGCGCTTTATAAAGACCCGGATGAATTTTCTAAGAGATTAACCGATCACCGCAAAGACGGCGGATTTTACAACACGAGCCCCGCAATTTCTCCACAAGGCGATAAAATTGCTTTCATCTCCAACCGCGATTTTTATTTCGATATTTATATCATGGATGCAAACGATGGGAAGAAAGTGGAAAGAATTATTAAAGGTAACCGCTCGGTAGATTTTGAAGAATTAAATATTCTGACACCGGGTTTAAGCTGGTCGCCGGACGGCAAGAGAATTGTTTTGGCGGCTAAACGAAACGGAGCTGATGTTATTCACGTCTATGATATTGCGGAAGATGATGCTTCAATTTTACCTTTAAGATTCGGCGCTATCGGAACGGTGAATTGGGCGCCTGATAATAATAAAATCGTTTTCGCCGGACAGACTTCTTCGCAGTCGGATATTTATGTGTATGATATTGCTAAAGATAAATTAGAAAACATAACGAACGATATTTTTTCCGATAGCGACCCATCTTTTTCTCCCGACGGGGAAACAATTTTCTTCGCTTCCGATAGAGGTGAGTACCTTGATACCATTTCTATTCCGGTGAATTTTAGAGTGTACGACCACAATTATTCGCAGTCCGACCTCTATTCTATTTTAGTTGAAAGCAGCAAAATCACCCGCTTGACCAACTCACCAAACTGCGATGAGACGTCGCCTATCGTTTCAGCGGATGGGAAAGAAGTAATTTTTGTTTCCGATAAAAACGGCATCAATAATATTTATAGAAAAAAAATTGTTTTTGAAGAGAACGATTCGACCAGCTCAATTGAATCCGTCACTGAAAAACCCATCACAAATTCTTTGAACGGGTTGTACCAGCCGACAATTTCAAAAGACGGGAAAAAACTTGCTTTTGCTTCAATGTATCAATCAGCCTATAATATTTTCTTGATGAATAATCCTTATGATATTTCATTAGAGAAAGATTCACTTCCGCTCACAAAATATTTGGAGTCAATCCTTTTCAAAACGAAACCGGAAATTCAGAAAGATTCTTCAAGCGAAACAAAAGTTGATTCCTCCGGAGAGCAGCCGGATGAAGCGAACAGTTTTTCAACCGGAGTTTTTATTGATTCTTCTTCCGCAAAAAAAGATTACAGCAATTTCATTTTTGGCAAATCAGATTACCTTTCATACGATTCAACCGAACAAAAACCGAACGATCTCTTTAACCCAAAGGCTAATCTTGATGCTGAAGGGAATTTTTTAGTGAACCGTTACAAAGTTACTTTCACGCCCGATATAATTTATGCGAACGCCGGATTCAGCTCCCTCTACGGTTTGCTCGGCACAACGGTAATTTCTTTTAGCGACGTGCTCGGAAATCACCGGCTTATCGGGCAAACGAGTATGCAGATAGACCTAAAAAACAGTGATTACGGCTTGGCATATTATTATCTGCCAAACAAATTGGATATCGGTTTTGAAGGATTCCATACTGCGCGCTTTGTCTATTTGCAAAGTGGAAGGGATGTAAATCTTTTCCGTTTTAGAAATTACGGCGGATCACTCTCGTTAAGTTATCCTTTCAATCGTTATTATAGATTGGACGGAGGATTGAGTTTTTTAAATGTTTCTGCCGAAAATTTAGATAATCCTTTTGAGACTACACAAAAAGCAACCTATCTTATTCCCGCTTTAAGTTTTGTGCACGATAACACGATGTTCGGTTACACCGCGCCGATTGACGGCACACGCTACCGCTTTGATGTTTACGGCAATCCGCTTCTCCATGCAAAACAATACGGCTTCTATTCTATTTTAGGAGATTACAGGAATTACACAAAATTTTGGACGGACTACGCACTTGCATTTCGCTTATCCGGTGGATTTTCCAACGGGAAAAGCCCGCAGCGTTTTTTCCTCGGCGGAATTGAAAATTGGATTAACCGGCGATTTGCTACAGGAGAAGTTCCCTTAGATTCACCTTCTGATTTCGCTTTTCTTACTGCGGCTTTACCGATGCGTGGATACAATTATGCGCAGCAGATAGGAACAAAATATGCACTGTTCAATACTGAATTCCGGTTCCCCTTTATCCGCTACCTCTTAACCGGCGCGCTGCCGATCATGTTTAGAAATATTTTGGGAGCTGCGTTTTTTGACGCCGGTTCTGCTTGGAATAATTCTCATCAACTAAAACTTTTTACAAAAGACGTTGAAGGAAGAACTGTAAGTAAAGATTTATTAATGGGAACCGGGTTTGGCGTAAGATTTTATCTCCTCTATTTTCTGCTCCGGGTTGATGCTGCCTGGGCATATAATGCGCAGCATTTTACAACGCCTATTTGGTATTTCTCACTGGGCGGGGATTTTTGATAAGCGTTTTGTTGAATAATAAATCGCGATACTGTAAACGATATCGCTGAACAAAAAAAATCATCGTAAACGATGATGAGTAATGGTATCCCGATTTATCGGAATTTGTTTGCTCAGCGACACGGCTTGGCTGATGCGAAATTAACAAAGGAACAAACTGAGTTAAATTCAACATTGCAGTAAACAACAACGTTGAGCGAAAAAATTATTGTTTAAAGAGCTTATTTAAAACAATGGGAGGCAGATTCATTAAGATTTTCTATGATCGGCGCTGAGCATAATTGATCATAAAAAATCTGCGTCCCCTTTTCACCGTTTCAAATTGGCTTTTTTCCAATAGGGATTAATTCTAATTTTGCACAAGAACTTATGAGCTTTTTTTACGTCTTAACTAAAAAAAATATTTGGATAAACTATGAATACCCTTAAAACAGTTTTTTTAATGACGCTTATGATGGTGCTTTTCATCTTCGTAGGAAATTTGCTCGGTGGAAGATCGGGAATGACCGTTGCCTTTCTGTTTGCTTTGGCGATGAACTTTGGTTCGTATTGGTTTTCCGATAAAGTTGTGCTTGCAATGTATAAGGCTAAAGAAGTAAACGGAGAATCCGCACCAAAATTGTACGGTTTGGTTGAAGAACTTTCACAGCGTGCTTCTTTACCTATGCCGCGTGTCTATGTAATTGAAAATCCTACGCCAAACGCATTTGCCACAGGAAGGAACCCGCAGCATGCCGCGGTTGCGGTTACAACAGGAATTTTGAAAATCCTAAATACAGAAGAGCTTGCCGGAGTTATCGGACATGAATTAGCGCACGTAAAACACCGCGATATTTTGATCGGTACGATCGCTTCAACTTTTGTTGGAACCATTACCTTTGTTGCACAGATGGCAAGCTGGGCTTTCATGTTCGGACGCGGAAATAACGATGATGACGATAATGGTGTTGCTTCTCTCGTTTTAATGATCGTTGCGCCGATCGCGGCGACACTTTTGCAATTGGCAATTTCAAGGTCAAGAGAATATATTGCAGATGAGGGAGGGGCTGAAATTTCAGGTGTACCGCTTGCATTGGCTTCGGCGTTGGAAAAACTTTCGATGCAAAATCAAGCGCACCCTATAATGGATGCAAAACCAGCAACGGCTCACATGTTTATCGTAAATCCTTTAAGAAGCGGCGGATTGATGAAACTGTTTTCCACACATCCTTCAATGGAAGAACGCGTTTCCCGTTTGCGTCAACTTGCAAAGAAATATTCATGAATAATTTTGTGCAATTCGTTATGAAGAGAGGAAGTTTTCTTCTTCTCTTTCTTTTTTTATCTTTATCCGCCCGTGGACAAACCAAGACAAATCTTGAACTGTTTTTTCAACTTGCAGATTCAGCGGCAAGTGGGTTGGCACAGAATTTAATAAACGGGAAAAATGTGCAAATTGATTTCGTTCTTGGAAAAGATTACCAGGTCTTTCAAAACACCCTGTTAGCTCATTTTCAGGACAAAGACATTAAAGACCGGGCGGGGAAAGTTTCTGTTCGTTTTGCAGTAACGGACGTGAGAATAGATTACGGTGAACCGGAGAGGAAAAGTTTGTTTGGTCCTTTTATCGTTAAAAGAACTCTCCATTTTTCGGGAAATTATTCAATAATTTCTGCAACAAGCGAAGTAAAAGACTTTTCCTACTCTCTCAACAACGAATTTCCTTATGAGGACATTCCCTCGGTTGAAAATTCCTCGTTCCCCTTCACACAGGGGAAAATCCCTAAAGAACCTTTTTTCTCAAGTCTTTTAGAACCGGCAATTGCACTTGGTTCTGCGGCAGCAGCGGTATATATCTTCTTCACAGCCAGGAGTAAGTAATTTTTTTTATCTTGGTAAGCTATCTCGCTTTCCTTATTTTGTAACCGGTATTCTGTAGTATTTATTGATTACATTCTTACTCTTCATCGTGTTCGTAATCTTACTTTTCCCGTTAGATTATGATTAAGAATATGATTATGATTAAGAAAAAAAATACCGGATATTTTTTGGTTATTGCACAATTGTACTTATATATTAACACATGACAGAGACTATGACAAAGACACTAATCTTCCTTCCTTTTTTACTATTATTCATTGTTGGCTGTGCTTCTACTATTGATACAGCCAATATGACTTCAGAACAGCGTTTTAAGTATGCGATGGATTTTTATAATGATGAAGAATATGATAAGGCTATCCAGGAGTTTGACGCAGTTATGCTGCAATTTCCGGGAAATGAAATTATAGACGATGCACAATTTTATTTGGCAAAAAGTCGGTTAGCCCGAACTGAATATATTTTAGCCGCTTCAGAATTTAGCCGGTTGATCCGGAATATGCCTGCAAGCTCCTTTGTTCCTGAAGCCCAGTATAATCTTGCTGAATGTTATTATAAACTTTCTCCTCCTTATCCTTTAGATCAGCGTTACACGAAAAAAGGAATAGAAGAATATCAAGCGTACATAGATTTTTTCCCGACGGACCCGAAAGTCCCTGAAGCAGAGGCGAAAATTAAAGAGCTGAATGATAAACTTGCTCACAAGGCTTATAATGCTGCGGTTATTTATGAAAAAATGGATTACGATAAAGCTGCGGTCGCTTATTATGATAATGTTGAAGCAATTTATCACGACACGCAATACGCACCGATGGCTTCCTTTAAAAAAATTAATGTATTAATCGGTCTGAAAAAAAATGAAGCAGCTCTTAAAGAAATTGAAAGTTTTCTCATTAAATATCCCCAGGATGAAAATTATCTTAAAGTTGAAGAACTAAAGACGAAGCTTGAAAAATCAGCTCCGGAAACCGCAAAAAAATGAGTCCTAAAAAAGTAGGCGACTCAATAATGATCATGACCGAATTGGTGCTGCCCCAGCATACAAATCAACTTGGTAATTTGCTCGGCGGACAATTAATGCATTGGATTGACATCTGCGCAGCCCTTTGTGCAGCAAAACATTCTCAGCGGGTTTGTGTAACGGCTTCTGTAGACAGCATCGGTTTTCATCATCCTATAAAACTCGGGCAGGCAGTTTCATTAGTTGCATCGGTGAACAGAGTATTTAAAACTTCTCTTGAAGTTGGGGTAAAAGTTTTTGCGGAATCTTTTAGAGAGGGGAAAAGGGTTCATACAAATTCCGCTTACCTTACCTTTGTGAGTGTTGATGAGGAAGCCAAACCAGTCGAAGCAATAAAAGTTGTTCCTGAAACCGAAGATGAAAAGAGAAGATTTGAAAAAGCATTACAAAGAAGAGAAACAAGGCTTGCTGAAAAGAAAAGTCATTAACTCCTCTCTCATTGTCTTTCTGCTGTGTCAAAGCGGAGCAGCCCAAATCCCCGTTAATGGTTTTTGCAAATATTCTGTTTTCCAAAGTGATGGAAAGTTCAAACAATTCTTTACGTTAAACTTTAATCAAGATTCATATTCTGATCTTCTGCTAACCGGGGGGGAGAAAAATTCTTTTGCCAATGTTGCCGGGAAAGGTGTTGATAGTTTCTCCCGGGTTTTTTCATCTTCTTTTTCTTCTGTAATTACTAATTTCCTTTCTTATATTGAAATCTATGATAAAGCGCCCAGATATGCTTTTGTGTCCCGCAAGCAGAAAAAAGCGGGCTGGTTGAATATTTCAAGTAAGGGAAGTATTTCTGTCTCAAATCAAATTTCTTTTTCTTCATTTCCCGATGTCATTACCCAGGCGGATTTTAATTCAGATGGCAGAAACGAGTTACTCATTTCCGGAGCCGGGTTTGATGGGGTTTCAATTTTAAAAAACAGCAGTGGAAAAATTGAAGAGAAAAAAATTGAAGCGGGGACGGCATTTTCTCAGTCAACTGCTATTGATTTAAATGGTGATTCATATCCGGACATCGCCGCATTTAATATTAATGATAATACGCTTCAGTTTTTTTATAATAATAGCCGCGGCGATTTTAAATCTATCCGCGCTATCAAATTAGAGCGTCCCATTTCTTCTTTGCAAGCGCTGGACGTTAATTCGGATTATTATTCCGACCTCATTTTTATTAGCGGAAACCACCTACAGATAATTTTTGGTGATTCGGTTTCCGGCTTCCACAGAAAAGAAATAATCTCAACTGATTTGAAACCCGATAAATTTATCTGGGGTGATTTTAACCGAGACGGTAGATTCGATATTGCGTATTTGTCCGCCGGAGAAGGGTCACAACCTTCTCAAGTTTCAGTTTTATTCCAAAAAAATGACGGCTCTTTTTACCCCGAAGTACCATATTTACAGAAAAACGGACTTACTGGTCTCATCCCCTTTTACAGCAAATTTGTTTATGGTTTTGCTTCGCTGAGTAACGACGGAAAAATTTATTTTGTTTCAAATCTTTCTTCTTTTGGTGATACCTCCAATTTGATTTTCGGAAACATGCCATCTTCCCTTACCCTTTTTGATAATGGCAAAGACGGCATAAATGATTTGTTTTTATATAATGCCGAAAAAGGGCTTTGTACCTTTGTTCTGCGCGGGAAAGACGGACTTCCTTCTACACTTTTTTCTCAAAAAACTAACGGCAACTACTCATCAATTTTAATTGATGATTATGACAAATCACAAAAAGGAATTTACTTCTTTAATTTAGGTGAAAGAGTTATTGAATTTTTGCTGATCAATTTTAATACTTTTTCAATTAAAAGAGATTATTTGTATGTTGATGGAAAAATAAAAGATTGCCGGTTGATGAAAAGCGCTCTTGGCACACGAGCCAACATTCTTATTGTTCAATCATTAGACGATATGCTTGTCTACTCGTCATTCACTTATAAAAACTTCCGCTACTCGCTTGCAAATGCTTCTCTGAAAACCGGAAAACTTCTTGATGTAAAAATTGATGCCAAGGGAGATATTTATTATTGGACAAAAGGGAGCGGGGAAGTTGAACTGTCTTATGCTTCTTTTAAAAATCCCGTATTTGTAAAAGTTATTCATAGTGTTAAATATGATTCTCTCTTTCATTTTAGAAATTACCTTGCCGATGTTTACAATACCGGTGAGGAATTCTGTTTTACATCAGTTTCTAATAACCGGTCGAATTATCTTTTAATAGGGAACAATAAATATCATAAAGTTTTAAGACAGTCCGCTATTGCAAAAGCTTTTTTGTTAAATGATACAAAAATGGAGTATTTTGGGAAATTCTCTGTCGATGAGACGAAAAGATTCTTTCTTTACTCTGCCTCTTCGAATCGTTTTCAAATGGTAGGAGTAAATAAGCATACCGGTAATTTCAGTCTTCAGAAGTTCGAAGATATTGAAAATGTAGGGAGCTATTCGGTTGATAAATTCAGCGCAAATCAATGGTATCTTCTCTATACTAATACAAAAGAAAATTGCTTGAGTTTAAAAAAGATATGAAACCTTTCTTCGTCATCTTGATTTGTGCTGTCGGGATTTCAGCCCATCCGGGATTTGATTCTCTTTACACTAAATATATTGCTCTTCACCAAAAAGATTTTCTTCAGAATATTCAGCAAAGCACATCCAGGGATGAACATGGAAAGTGCAGTTTCGGAATTGAAAATGCTGTTAGACTTGGTTTAAAATCTTTTTCACCCGCGCAGCAAAAAATGTTAAAGCCTTTATTGGAGCGCCCTGTACTCGAAACCAGTATTGTTTCTCCCTCGGGATTTTTCCGCATCCATTTTAATACAACTACTAACGCCCCTAAGTATGATGTGAATGAATTAGCGAGAGCTTTCGATTCTTCATATTCATTTGAAGTAAACTATTTAGGGTTTCTTCCTCCGCCGAAAGACCTTGGCAACGGCGGAGATGATAAGTATGATATTTATGTGTACAACATGGGGCGCGGGGTTTACGGCAATACTAATTCCGAAGAAGAAATTTCTTCCGGTTCCAGCACTTATTATTCTTATATCGAAATGGATAACGGGTTTGTCGGTTATCCAACTACCGGTATTGCGGCGGCAAAAGTAACGGCAGCGCACGAACTTCATCACGCAATCCAAATTGGAAATTATATTTTACGGCAAACAGAAACTGAAATTTTTGATCTCTATTTTTATGAGCTAACTTCCACTGCGATGGAGGAATTTGTTTTTGATGAGATCAACGATTACTATTATTATTTAAAGACCGGTGGATTCTTTAATTTTACCGATAAAGCATTTGCATCTAATGAGGGTTATAACCTTGCAATTTGGAATATCTTTTTAAAAGATAAATTTGATTACGGTATTATCAAACGCCAATGGGAGTTGTTGAGGACTTACCGCGCTCTTGAAGCGATAAACAGAAGTTTAATTGAGAACCAATCTTCCTTTCTTGAAGCATATAAGGAATTTGCATTATGGACCTTCTATACCAATTATCGAGCGGTCTCCGGGTTATTTTTTGGCGAGGCAGTGAATTATCCGCTTATCAAACCTTTTATGACTGTAACATTTACGGGTAATTCAATACCGATCAACCTCAACAGTTTTGTTACTTCAACAAGTTTTTTGAAGATAATTAATTCCACAACCAGTCCAAAAGACACGCTTTACTTCAACATATCCAACTATGAACAGCAAAGCGGCATTTATAACTTGAGCAAAACCCTTCCGGTTTCCATAACGTTAAGTAATTTTAAACAAGATGGATTTACACGACTAGCTGATGGATATTATTATTTTTTTAGCGCAGACAATCCTTATCTTTGGAAAACTTCTTCCATACTTAACAATATTGTTGTTAGCGATAGCCAAATAGTTTATGCGGTTACCGAAGCTCCTTACCCTTCCCCGTTCCGTTATGGAAAGAATGTCCCTCTTAAAATTCCATTTGTCGGTAATTTTAATGAGGAGGTTTCGTTGAAAGTTTTTTCAGTCTCAATGGATGTAGTATTCAACAGAACCATCACTCTTTTTCGCGATCCGGTTAAAGGAGAAGCGGTTATTGAATGGAACGCAATGAATGACAAAAACGAAAAACTTGCAAGCGGCGTTTATTTATACTTTATTAAATCATCGGAGCGCACTGCCCTGGGAAAATTGGTCATAATGAATGAGTAGTTTTGAATTACAGGCGGAAAATATTTCAAAAGTTTTTGGAAGAAGGTTAATATTTAAAGATGTTGATTTTTCTTGTAAGGATAATGGCATTTACGGAATATCCGGACCAAACGGTTCCGGGAAATCAACCTTTTTAAAGATTATTTCAGGCGTTATTTCTCCGACCAAAGGGAAAGTAATTCATTTGTTTGGAGGAAAAGCAATTGAATCGGAAGATTTGCACAATTATATTGGATTTGTAGCTCCGTATGTGATTTTGTATGACGAATTTTCTGCGGTAGAAAATATTCGCTTTTTTTCAAAGATCAGAGGGGTTAACTTTACCAAAGAGAAATTAGATTTTCTCTTTCAACATTTTGGCTTGCTGGATAGAAAAGACGACCTTGTGAAAGGTTATTCGTCCGGGATGAAACAACGGCTGAAATTTATTTTTGCTTTAATTCATTCGCCTAAAATCCTTTTCTTTGATGAACCTACATCGAATTTAGATAATTCCGGGAAGGAAAAGGTTTATCAAACCGTAAAAGAAGAATCGCAGAAGAACATCGTTATCATTGCTTCAAACGAAGACAGTGATCTGGCGATTTGTTCATCTGTTTTAGAATTACAAGATTACAAAAAAACTAATAACTGAAAACTGATTACTGAGAACTGATAACTGAAATGTCTGCTTACGCGTTATTTAAAAAAGATTTAGCATCCGAACTGCGCACCCGTTACGCGATAAACTCTCTTGTAATGTTTATCGTAGTTACGATCAGCGTAATATTATTTTCGATCGGAAATGAGAAGATCAGCGATTTTCTATCCGGCGGATTGTTTTGGGTTGTTATTTTTTTTTCGGCAATGTCCGGTTTGTCCCGTGCATTTGTTTCCGAAGAAGAACGTGGTACAACTTTGACGTTACAGCTTATTGCATCGCCGACAACAATTTTCAGCGGAAAACTTCTTTTCAATTTGATTCTAGTTTTCGCCATGAATATTGTAGTTGCACTTCTATATTCAGCGCTATTCGATGCATTCGTTATTAAAAATTTGTCGCTTTTTCTTTACGCTTTTATTCTTGGAAATGTCGGAATTGCAATAGCTTCAACACTCATTGCTTCGATAATTGCGAAAGCAAGCTCCAAGGGAACGCTTTACCCGGTTTTGTCGTTTCCTATATTGCTGCCGCTCATGTTAACGCTTATAGATTTAACAAAGCAGGCAATGGATACAACAACTTTCAGCAGCAGTTATGTTGAACTTGCAATTCTCGGTTGTTACGATGTGGTGATGATCGCAGCTTCGTTTATGTTATTTGATTTTATCTGGAAAGATTAATGTTTATTTCAATCACAAATAAGAACCTGTTATGATTTGGAAGATAGTCCTTTTTCTTTTAATAGCTTTTGTATCAATCGCCGGGATCACTTTCCCGATTGTTGCTAAACCGGAACACTGGTATGAGTTCCCGCTTATTATGGGGCTCGGCGAAAACGCCAAAATTATTTTTTTCCACGTTCCCACCGCGTGGCTTACGGTTATTGCGTTTTTTATGTCAACCGTTTACAGCATAAAATATCTCCGCAAGAAAGATCTTGTAGATGATATTAAAGCGCATACCTCCGCGCAGCTTGGCATGGTCTTCTGTATTTTGGCAACCATAACCGGAGCGGTTTGGGCAAAGTTTGCATGGGGTTCTTACTGGAGCTGGGATCCGCGCCAAACGAGTATTTTTGCATTACTTTTAATTTACGGCGCCTTGTTTGCGCTTCGATCTGCGGTAGAAGTTGAAGAAAAAAGGGCGGCTCTTTCGGCAGTCTATTCAATTATTGCTTTTATAACGGTTCCCTTTTTTATTTTTATCATGCCGAGAATTATGCGGGGACTGCATCCCGGTTCCGCCGACGATACCAACGCCGGAACAGTGGTTAATTTTCAAATGAACGGGAATATGCTGCTCATTTTTTTCCTTTCGTTAATTGGGTTTACAATTTTATATTATTGGATGTGGTATGTGGGGTATAAATCAATGCTTTATAAAGAAAAATTAAATAAACAATATCATTGAGGTGAATGTTGGAAGAGTTCCTTTCAAAAAATGCAATTTACATCGTTATGATTATCGTCCTTATCGTTTGGGCGGGAGTCTTTGGGTTTCTATTAGTTCTTAACAACCGAATTAAAAATATAGAGAAAGAAATAAAAGGAGATACAGGAAAATGAAAAATAAATATATCTTCGGCGGAGTTATCGCCGTTGTCTTCCTTGGAATGATGATCTACTTGTTCACAAAAAGTAATATTCAATATGAAAGTGATTTCGCAAAAGTAATGTCTTCGGAACGAACGATTAAAGCAACGGGAACCTGGGTGAAAGAAAAAAATTATGAGGTTAATAAATCCGAGAGAACCTTTGTGTTTTACATGAAAGATGCTGCCGGGCATGAGATGAAAGTAATTTATAGCGGCACAATTCCTAATAATTTCGAATCGGCGCAAAGTATTGTAGTTACCGGGCTGTATAAAAACGGAAATTTCCATGCAAAAGATATTTTGACAAAATGTCCTTCAAAATATCAAGACAAACAAAATGCGGCAGCAAATTCTTAAAAAATTGTTTGCGACCCATTTTACTTAATTCCTAATTCCTAATTCCCAATTCAAAGGAGTTCATATGGCAGGCAGTATTTTAATTACTCTTGCGCTTGCATTCAGTATTTTTTCTATGGTGATGTATTTCTTTACTTACCGCGGTGCAAAAAATACACTTAACATTGCCCGGATGTCTTACCATGCAATGGCGATGTTCGTCATTGTTGCTTCCGCATTTCTTATGTATTTGATCATCACGCATCAATATCAATACGAATATGTTTACAGCTACAGCAACGACGATTTACCTTTCGGATTTTTGCTCTCTACTTTTTGGGCTGGCCAGCAGGGAAGTTTTATGTTGTGGCTTCTGGTTACCGCATTGATCGGAGTTTTTCTTCAATCATACACCGGAAAAAGAGACGATCTTGAACCGCGTGTAATGATGTTCTTTACCTTGGCAACGACATTTTTACTTGCGATGGTTTCTCCACTTTTGAAAAACCCTTTCGCTTACATTTGGGCTGAACCGATGTTTCTCGAAACCGCGAAAATAAATGCCTCTTACCTTACTCAGCCGTTCTTACAAAATTTTATGTTTAGTGATCCTGCTTCAGGTCAAAATTTTGTTAAAATGAGCCGAGATTTATATGCAACCCTTCAAGGTGCTGGGATTTCGGTCAATCAATTTATTATTCACGGAAAGGGATTGAATCCTCTCTTACAAAACTTTTGGATGCAGATCCATCCGCCGATCCTTTTTACCGGTTTTGCTATGACCACCGTTCCTTTTTCTTTTGCAATGGCGGCGCTCTTGAAAAATGATTATAAGGACTGGGTTCGTCAATCATTTCCCTGGATTTTAGCCGGTTCCGGAATTCTTGGTCTCGGCATTATGCTCGGCGGATATTGGGCATACGGAGTTCTAGGTTGGGGCGGCTATTGGGCATGGGATCCCGTTGAAAATGCAAGCTTAGTTCCCTGGCTTATCAGTCTTGCATGTATTCATACGATGATCGTGCAGCGCAAAACTCAAGCGAAGGGCGGAATTGGAAAATTTGTAAAGACAAATTTGTTGCTTTCTATTTTAGCATATATAATGGTACTCTATTCAACTTTTTTAACACGAAGCGGTGTGCTCGGCGATGCTTCCGTTCATTCTTTTGTAGATCCCGGAACAATCGTTTATTTGTTCTTGATTATTTTTGTCGGAACTTTTCTGCTCCTTGGAGTTGGAATGATAATTTACCGATGGAAATATCTTGAATCTCAAATTGTTGAAGAAGAAAATTTACTTGCCCGCGAGTTGGCGTTGTTTACCGCTACGGTTACGTTGGGCGCTTCTGCATTGATCGTTGCTGTGGGTACTTCAGCTCCAATTTTCAAACAATCGGTTGAAACAAGATTTTATAATGAGATGCACGTTCCTCTTGCAATTATTATCGGACTGCTTAACGGATTCAGTTTCTTATTAAAATGGAGACACTCTTCCGGTGAAGATATTTTGAAGAAATCAAAATTCTCCCTTATTGCAACCGGAGTTTTTGCCCTGCTGATCATTCTCTTCGGAAAAGTTTATGACGTTATGATGATCTTGCTTTCTATTTCTGCGGCGTTTGCATTTTTTGTCAACGCTGAAATTGCATACAAAATATTCACCGGCAATAAAAAAATGCTTGGTGCATACATCGCTCATATCGGTTTTTCGCTTTTTCTTCTTGGAGTTGTCGGCTCGGCGGCTTATTCAAAGCAGTTTGAAGTTGATCTAACAAAGGGAAAACCGGTTAACGTTTTAGGATATACTCTCGAATTCACCGGCTACAATCCGATTGAAAATAATACGAAGTATGAGTTTAATGTTAGTGTAAAAGATGGAAACGGAGAAGCTAGAGTTATCAAACCTATTATGTTTGTCAGTACGTTTAACAATAGTCTGATGAGAGAGCCCGATATACTTGAAGGCTTTACGAAAGATTTTTATGTAACGCCTCTTTCTTATGAAGATGGTTCAAGTGTGGAGAATAAACCTCTGGGCAATTCCGTAACACTAATGCCGAACGAAAAAACTTCGATTGAAGGAGCAGATTTAACTTACAGTGATTTTATAAAACCGGATATGTCGGTTATGATGGGAGGCGGAAACTTTCAAATGGGAGCGAAACTCACCGTAACTAAAAACGGAAAGACAGAAATCATTGAAGCCTTGATGAAAAAAGAAGAACAAGGTGTTACCTTTGTCCCTGTTGAATTAAAAGACGCTGACCTTCGGGTTGAATTAACTAAAATTGATCCAACCACAAAGAAGGCTGAATTTATTATCGGCAAGCTTTCAACGCCTGTTGTTACAACCAAACCCGCTGAAGTTCTTGCGGTTAATGCCAGCACAAAACCGTTTATAAGTTTGGTTTGGATTGGTGTTGCAATTGCGGTTATCGGATTCTTTGTTTCTACCCTTCGCAGGTTGAAAGAATCCTGGTCATAATTTTATTGCCTTGAAGTCCGGAGGTAAAATTTGTAAAAAACAAATTTTATTTTTTCGCCTCATTTTAGTTTTTTATTCAACCTTGCACAGATTCAGTAATTCGTCTCTAATTATTGGGTTCCGGTTTACCCGGCGACTTCTTAACGGGCTTGTCCGACTTAGATTTAAGGTTTTAAGGGGGTATGAAAGTTGTTTTTTATTGTATCTATTAACTGGTTCTTTTTAAATGGTTTTAACAAACAATCTGAAAAGCCTTCATTTTTTAATGTTGCCAATTCACTTTCAAGCTCTGCTCTTATAACAGCAACAATCGGAATTTCATTATCTTTATTTAACCCTTTTAGTTCTTTCATCAATTCTATACTCGCTGCGGATTCACCCGGATTCACATCAATCAAAATTAGATTGAAAATGTTTTTGCTTGCTAAACGAAGAGCTGTTTTGGGGGTTAGAGCAATCTCTAGTACCGCCTTGTTTTGTAGGAATGTCTGGAAAGTTACTAAGTTTAATCTATTTCCCCCGACCAATAAAACATTTGGTATCCGATACAAACGAGGATTTGAAACCTTACCCTGGTATCTGTGTTTTTGACTAAAATTTTCGGATGGTTCAAGGTCTGGAAAAGTTAAGATAAACGTAGAACCGACACCAACTTTACTTTCAACCGAAATGCTTCCTCCTGCAAGATCAACGATTCTTTTAACTAGTGTCAGGCCCAAGCCACATCCATCGTACGATCTCTCAAATCCTTCACTAGCCTGTCTAAATGCTTCAAAAATTGTTTCGTAATGCTCTTGAGAAATACCTATTCCCGTATCAGAAACCTTTATGATTCCCTTCCCATCAACCACTTCGGTAGTGATTTTAATTTGTCCCCTGGAAGTATATTTAATTGCGTTCTCTACTAAACTCTCTACCAATTGATGAAAATAACTCTTATCAAACTTTAAGAAAAAATCGTTTTTTATATCTACAATAAATTCAAGTAGTTTTTCCTCCGCCGCATGAGCAGATGAAAAAGCAATATCGCCGATTACTTTTCCAACTTCAATAACTTCACTCTTCAACTGTATCGTACATGTTTCTATATCAGATAAATCTAAAATTTTGCTTAAGGTGGTTAATAACCTATTGGAATCTTCCATAATTCTGTCGAGAAGGAGCACATCATCTTGTGCGCTAAGTGATTCCCTAAGTATCTCACCCAGCCCCAAAATTCCGATCATCGGGGTACGGAATTCGTGGCTCATATTTTTCATAAGCGATGATTTGAATTTGCTAGATTTTTCGGCAACAATACGGGCTTCGTTCAATTCTTTATTCGCATCAATTTGTTTTTTAAATGCCTGTGCGTTTTGAATGGCAATGGCTGCCTGACCGGCAAGAATTTCGAATGCGTAAGTGATTTCTTTTATCTTTATTTTATTAAGCGATTTACTATCAAGATAAATTACACCGATTTTTTTATCGCCAATAATAAGCGGGGCGCAGAGAATAGTTTGCAAGTTTAATAATAAAATGCTTTTACTGATATCGTAGTTTGTATCGCTTTGAGCTTCTTCGATGAAGCTTGCCAATCCTGTGTGAAAAACTTCATCAACCACAGTAGTGCTTACCTGAAAATCTTTTTCGGCAAGAGGATTCCCTTTTGAATTGAGTCCAATTGCAAAGTCTAACTTCTCCCGGGAGTTTTTCAGAACGATAAACCCGCGATCCGAGTTAGTCAGCAGGATAGCATTATTTAGTACTAAGGTTAAAACATCCTCAAGAATAAGCGTTCGATTTAAACTCTTGGTAATGTCTAAAATTAATTCTAAAGTTTTTGATTTTTCAGAATATTGCTCCGAAAAGGGCTCTGTTTTAGTATTTTGGTCAAGCGATGATTTAAAGTCTGAAAATTTCATTATACTTAAAGGGGTAAATATTTACACCGGTAAACTTAAAAAAGAATTTTACTCTTTCACACAAAAAAAAAGCCTTTTATAAAAAAAGGCCCTCTTCTTTTTAAGTTATGTATAGAAATGCGTTAAAGAAAGAATTTTATTCTGTTTATTTCGTCATCAGCTTTAATTCTTTTGAAATATTTTAAAGCTACAGTTAAATATTCTTTCGCTTCGTCAGTTTTTTTTGTTCCTGAAAAAAGAATTCCAAGTTCCACGGCGGTCTCGGCATAATTTAATTCATTTTCAAGTTCTTTGTTAATCCTTAAACTGCTGCAGAAAAAGTTTTGTGCTATTTTATAGTGTTTCTTCTTGCGTTCCAGAATTCCTTTAATCTTGTAAACTTCGGCGATAGTAAGCTTATCTTTTATTTTGTAGCTTATCTCCATTCCCAAATCGGCAAAAGCATTTGCAAGGGCATCATCGTTAAGCGTGCAGTAAATTGATGCTTTGCTTGTGTATGAGATTGCAAGCGTTGGATAATAGTGAGCTGAAAGGGAAATTCTTATGCTTCTATCAAATTCTTTAATTGCCGAATTGTATTCTTTCTTTTTAAGAAAAAGCATTCCTAGGTTGTGCCTTATTTTAGCAACTCTTTGGTTATCTTTTAGTCCTTCAAAGTGAAGTAATGCTCTTTGGAAATTTGTATAGGCAGAGTCATAATCGCCGCGGATATTATGAACGATGCCAATATTATTTTCGATAAGAGCCGCCAGAGAAGCGTTTTTTAAGGGGTTGATGTATGAAAGCCCTTTCTGAAAATGAGTGATTGCGTTTGAGGGCTGCCCCTTTTCAGCATAAAGAGTTCCCAAAAGACTTTCAGAGCGCGCTAAACCTAATGGATCATTTTCTTTCTTGAAAAATGAGAAAGCCTTTTTTAGGTAAAAATGGCTTTCTGCCCACATCGTTAGATGAATATAGATTTCGCCAAAGTGCAGAAATGCGTAAGCTGCGCTGTTCATTAAACGTTTATCTTTTTTTGTATAAGATAAAATTGTGGTTGTTATATCGGAGGCTAAGTCAAATTCTCCATGAGAAATATAGAGTTTCCCGAGGTCCTTCAGAAAATTAAGAAAATTTAAGATTGGGAGTTTTTTTTCTGCGAGGCTGATAACCTGATCGGTGACCACTCTCATTTGTGATGAGAAAAGTTCATCCGGAGGTTTCTGACCTGTTTTTGAAGCAGGTTTTTTTGAACTGTTTATTTGCTTAAAAAAGACTGCAATCTCATTTCCACTAATATGCTTTCCAAAAACTTTTTTTATATCATCAACAAGATCGGTTGTTTTTAATTTCATAATTTTTTTTGTTTTGAGAAGTTTCATGATAAATAGGAATTAATTTGTAAAGCCGTAACGTGAGAAATGCGAGATTTTTCCGTTTTTACAAACAAACTTCCCTTCTCTTGCATTGACAATTATTTCATCAGCATCTGTATCTACCCATTTGTTTTTCGTCTCATCAAAATATTTAAGATGCGCTGTTTTAAGCTCCGTTAGAGTTGAATAATCCAGTCCTTCCGCTTCAACATTCAGCAAAGCGGGAGTTGAAAAGGAAGTTCCAGATGGACCGAACTCAAAACAAAGAAATTCACCAGAAAAACTCATTGATAAATAACTGCTTTGTTCCATTGAATAAGCTTGAACCGAAAGGCTCGCTTCAACAGAAACTCTCCCGCTATTTAATGAACGGTAATTTTTTTCGATTGACAATTTGCCTGACTCATCGTATTCAATAAACTCGGTATCCGAAGTTTTTTTCTCTAGAGAAATGGAACTGCTTTGAGGAAGTGCAATTAATTTTAACCCCTGTTTTTCAGCAGCAACCACCCAAACCGGTTTTTGTAATGATGTGGAATTGTTCTGTTCAGAGGATATAAGAGAATTATCTTTTTGACACCCTGAAAAGAACAAGATTATGAAAATCGAGAAAATGACAAAATTTTTCATTCTGAACTCCTTTTGGTATGAAATAATATTTTATTTGCTCAATAAAGAAACAATATTAATGCCAAGAAAAATTGTTGGTGTTATCGCTAAAAACGCAGAGTAAGTTTTCGAGGTGTAACAAAACGTTACTTGTGGGTGTAACAATACGTTACACATGTAACAAAATATTACTTGTTATATCTCCGTTTCCGCGTATCTAATCTGATTTTTTTTGACTAATACTCAACCCGGTTTGCTCGCTGGAAATTATCGCCAACTTGATGCCAAAAACATATTATTTCTAAAGGAGATAAGTAATCAATACAGTGCCTACATTTTTCCATGCAGTTGCTTGGGGAAAAAGCTGTTTGCCCGCCGCGTTGCAGGCAGAGAGGCGGGTAAAAAGGAGAAAACGAATAACACCTCTTTATAAAACCATTGTTGTCGTTAGAGCGCCACAAGTTGTTTTGGTGTCTTCTGCCAGCAGCCCACAGATTCATCTGTGGAGTAAAGACAGAAGAAACATTCTCTTAAAACCGATTTTATCAATTTACGATTTGAAAACTCTATTATTACTAATGTGCGGCGTTGTTCTTCTCTTTCTAAACCACCAGAGGCGGATGGTTGACGGTTGGGCAGCTCGAAGTCTGAATGGTCAAATGTTAAAGAAGTTCAATTGAAAAAATTCCTTTCATCATTCATTTATGCCCTCATTCATCTATTCTCTCAAACCTTTATTCTCTCCCACTACTTTGATTTAGCGGTAAATTATCCTCTATAATCACGTCCTTAAATTTCTTATATTTTCATATAAAAAGGATTATTTTATGGTAGAAACTGTTTTATTAAGAGCGATTCATATTATTTCGATCATCATTTGGCTTGGCATAATTCCGGCTGATTTACTTTTGAGAAAAATTATCCGCGAGAAAAAGGGAACCGAAAGTGAAAAAACGCTTTTATCATTCTGGCTTAAACTTACTAACCTTGGCGGAATGGTTGGCTTAACCGGTGTTCTTGTTTCGGGAATTTTCATATCAATAATTAGAGAGGATTACGGATTTTTTCAATTTGCTTCCGGCACAAATCATTGGCTCTACACAAAGCAGTTCCTTATAGTTTTCGTTATCATTTTAACTGCTGTTTTTGTCATTCCTTCGGGGAAGAAAGTCCGTATTGAAATTGAAAAAAGTGTGGCGTCAAATTCAGCGCTAACCGGCGAGACGTATAAAAATATTTCCAAACTTGAAAAAGTTTTCACAACGATAAATATTTTGATTGTTATTAATCTACTGCTGGCTTTAACACGGAACTTACTGTAAAATGAATTTTTCTTTTATTTGTTTTGTTTCTTTAAGAATAGCATAAGATGAAAAAAGTTGCTATCCTCGGCTCAACAGGTTCAATCGGTATTAACACCGTTGAGGTGATTAGAAAATTTCCTGATCATTTTTCAGTTGAAGCTCTAACGGTAAACACGCGCATTGATCTTCTTGAAAAACAGATTGATGAATTTCATCCGAAAGTTGTCGCGGTAAAAGATATAAAACTTGCCGCAGAATTAAAAAGAAGAGTCGGAAACAAGTGCGAAGTTTTATCCGGTGAAGAGGGATTGCTTTTAATCGCTTCAGAATATGATTACGATATTTTTGTCGGCGCGATGGTTGGCTTTTGCGGACTTGCGCCAACGCTTGAAGCCGTCAAAAGAGGAAAACGAATTGCGCTTGCTAACAAAGAAACGCTTGTTGTCGCAGGCGAGTTGGTTACGGGACTTGCAAAAAAATATAGCGCAGAACTTCTCCCCGTGGATTCTGAACACAGCGCTATTTTCCAATGTCTCGTCGGCGAAAAAATTTCCGAAGTTGACAAGCTAATTTTAACCGCATCCGGCGGACCGTTTATAAATAAACTAAAAAGCGAATTAGCCGGTGTAACGGTTAAAGAAGCGCTCAATCATCCGAATTGGAAAATGGGAAACAAGATAACCATTGACTCTGCCTCCATGATGAATAAAGGCTTAGAAGTAATTGAAGCGCGTTGGCTGTTTAATCTTCCGTGTGAAAAAATTGAGATTGTCGTTCATCCTCAGTCAATCGTTCATTCAATGGTCAAGTTTATTGACGGCTCTATCAAGGCGCAAATGAGCACACCGGATATGAAGCTGCCGATACAATATGCGCTAACGTATCCGGAAAGATTTGCATCACAATTTGTATCAACGCATTTACCGTTAATACAGACTTTAACGTTTTTTGAGCCGGATTTTGATAAATTTGCATGTCTGAAATTGGCTTTTGATGTTTTGGGCGCCGGGGGAACTTGTCCGTGTATTTTGAATGCTTCAAATGAAGTTGCGGTTGATAAATTTTTAAAAGGGGAAATAAAATTTTCGGAAATACCCGAGATTATTTCAAAGTCGTTAGAGCGGTTTGAAAATCATTTAAAACCGGATCTGGATACGATAATTATGTGTGATAAAGAAACAAGAATTTTTGCTGAACAATTGGTCTAAAAGGAGTTTATGAGTGTATGAGTGAATTACTTTATTTTGTGATAACGATAGCGATATTGGTTTTTATCCACGAGTTCGGTCATTTTGCCGCGGCAAAATTAAGCGGAATGCGTGTTGACGCTTTTGCAATTGGGTTTGGTTACCGATTATTCGGCTATAATAAAAAATCCGGATTTTCATACGGACCATTACCAAAAGATTTTGACTGCGAAGGGAATACTGATTACCGTCTTTGCCTTCTTCCGCTTGGCGGCTATGTAAAAATTGCAGGTATGGTTGACGAAAGTATGGATACAAGTTTTGCTGAAAGCGAGCCGAAGCCATGGGAATTCCGTTCTAAAAGCACGGGCAAAAAAGTCTTCGTAATCACCGCCGGTGTGGCGATGAACCTGTTTCTCGCTGTTGCAATTTTCTGGGGATCGAATTACTTTTACGGAAAACAGTATACAAAAACGACCACGCTCGGCGTTGTGCATCAAGGCAGCAAAGCTGAATTGGCTGGTTTTCAATCGCACGATAAAATTCTTTCGGTTAACGGAACGCCGGTTAAATATTGGGAAGAAATCCGCACCGAAGTTTTCATCAACACAATGGGAAAAGACCTGAGGGTAAAAGTTGAAAGAAACAATACTAATACCTGGCTTTCAATCCCACGGAAAAAAATCCCTGCCGATGAATCAAAGGGAATGTTCTTAACAACAGAAAATCTAAAACCGGTTGTCGGCGATGTATTAAAAAATTCTAAGGCTGATTCCGCAGGATTAAAAATTAACGATATTCTCTTAAAGATTGATAGTGCGGAACTTGTTTCAGTCGAGCAGACAATAGAAACGATTTCATCTTCCAAAGGGAAAACGCTCTCGTTAGCGGTGTTGCGAAATAAAGATACCGTTGCACTTAGCGTTGCGCCTAATAAAGAGGGGAAAATCGGAATATTACTTGGTGGATATATTTATCTTGGACCAACGGAACGGCTTACTTTCGGAGTGTTTGAATCGGTTGCGTTAAGCATAAAAGATATTTACAGAATGACCGAGCTTACTTTTGTTATGCTCAAAAATGTTATCACCGGAAAGATAGAGGCTGGTAAAGCGTTCGGCGGTCCAATACGCATTGCCCAATTTGCCGCCCGTTCTGCCGACTCCGGTTTATTAAGCTTTTTAATGTTCCTTGCCCTGCTAAGTTTGAACCTTGCAATTATAAATATCCTTCCTCTTCCAGTTTTAGACGGCGGACATTTGATCGTAATTCTGATTGAAGGATTTATAAAACGTGAACTACCGATTAAAGTGAAGATCGCAATCCAAAATACCGGATTGGTTCTCTTCTTCTTGCTTACCGCGTTTATTATTTATAACGATCTTTTGAATATGTAAGTTTTTTCGATCCAAACCTCCGAGGTTTAAAAACCTCGGAGGTTTTTTATTTCTCATCCTGTATTCCGTAACCCGCCGAAATTCTGTTTACCGTTGTGCGAAGCAACGCCAACAGTTTTTCTTTTTCTTTTTATTGTGTGATATTTGTAATGAATTTTTAGTAAATAACTGGAAAACCCGGTTCTTTCATCCAATAAAAACAAACAGTTTATGGCGAGTGAAAAATCTAACGTTGCATTAAGTTCTTTCCTGGCAGCAATCTTTTTAACATCGTTTAAGTTGATTGTCGGTTTCTCAACCGGCTCACTTGGAATTATCTCGGAAGGAGTACATTCCTTTTTCGATTTACTCGCTGCGGGAATGACCTTGATAGCCGTACGCATCTCTGATAAACCCGCTGATTATAACCATCATTACGGTCATGGAAAAATAGAAAATCTTTCTGCATTAATCGAAACGGTTTTATTGTTGATTACTTGTGGTTGGATTATTTATGAAGCTTCACATCGCTTGAGTACAGGGCAGTTAGATATTGAGATAAACTTTTGGAGCTTCTTTGTAATCATCACTTCTATCGGAATAGATATTACAAGATCCCGCGCGTTATCAAAAGCGGCAAAAAAGTTCAATAGTCAGGCGCTTGAAGCTGATGCACTTCACTTTTCATCCGATATTCTTAGTTCCGGGGTTGTGCTTGTTGGATTAATCGCTTATTCAATAAATTTTCGGGCGGCGGATTCTATTTCGTCTATTGTTGTTGCTTTTGTGGTTGTTGTTGTAAGCTACCGCCTCGGGAAAAGGGCGATCAATGTTTTACTTGATGCCGCACCGCAAGGAATTAATGAGAAAGTTAAAAAAATAATTGATGATATGAAAATCGTTCACGATGTTCACGATATAAAAATAAGGAACTCAGGTCCCGATATTTTTATTGAATTGAACATTCATCTCCTTGGGGCAACCCCGTTACAGGATGCGCATAAAATTGCTAGCGACATTGAAGAAGAAATTAAAGCCAAGGTAAAAAACTCAATAGTGCACATACATATGGAGCCATCCGACCACAACTAAAAAGGATTTCCATGAAAGAACTTCAGAAATTAAAAACACTGGATGAATACAATACATTTTTAAATAACCAGGCAAACCATTCAGACATTCTCTTATTAAAAATAAGCTCGCGATGTACAATAAGTTTTGTTGTGCAAAAAATTTTTGAGCTTTGGTTTAAGGGGGTTGACCAAGAAACAAAGTTGCGGTGCGGAATTGTAGATGTCGTGTCTGCCAGAGAAATAAGTAATCAAATCGCTAAAGATTTTTCTTTAAAACACGAATCACCGCAGGCAATTTGGTTGACAAAAGAGAAAACTGTTAAGTGGTCGGAGAGCCATCACCGCATTACTGCAGAAGCTTTGCAGAGCTGTCTTACTTCCCGGTAAATTTAAAAGCGATTGCAAATTAATTGTTGAATCTTTAAAAAGGAAAAGGCTGACGTTTTAAATCTCTTACCTTAATGTAAGATAAACTATTGTCAGCCTTAGCAAAGAAATTTTATTTCGCTTTAAAGGATGACGCCATCTTTTCAAATGGAGAGATATAGTCTGCTTCTTGTGGTTTAAACCAATTTAAAGTCATTCTATAAACTTTATCACCTTTTACAATAAAATAAGCGCGACTTCCAATATTTGGAGCTCCTACATAATTAAGGTAGATAACCTTCAAACCATTTATTGAAGTTTCTTTTTGCCCGCCTGCTCCTTTGTAATTTCCTTTGTTCTGCTCAAATACTTTTTCCACACTTAAATTTTGTGATGGAAAAACATCAACAACAAAAGTACAGTCTAAGCGATAACCGCTAAAAGTAGCTGTTGAACCCGTCTCCCCCTTTTTAGTAGTTTTAATATTAAAGTTATCCGGATAGTCGAGACTATAATTCGGATTGTTATACGTTGAAAAGGTTTCTGAAGGCTTGTTCGCCGGATCTTCTTGACCTTTTTCTAATTTTTTTGGGAATTCGAATGTTGAGATTAATTTTTGAATGGCAGGCTTATAGCTTTCGAACATTTCGTTAAAACTTATTAACTCAATAACATAATCAAGAGTATCTGTTACAACTAAATATTTTTCTACTTTTTTAATGGTCTCTTTGTCATATTTCAACCGGTAATAAACCCTCTTAGCTGGTTTATCGCCAACCTTTGTATCTGTTACTTCTTCATATTTTTCGATAGTTTCTTTATCTTTATCAACCGCTAGAACCTCGTCGTAAAGTTTCTGTAAATCACCGCCGAGAGTATCTTTTGTTACTGTAATTAAAATCAAAGCGCCAATAGCTCCTTTTGACGTTGGGACGGCAAATTTATCATACGCGTCTTGAGAAGAAAGCAGCCTGATTTTTCCTGGATAGGTGGTTATAGTCCAGCCTTTTGGATATTCAATACGATAACGGGGTGTCGGGTTTTCATACTTTTGAAATTCAAAATTAATTATCTGCGGTTCTTTTTTCCCGCAGGAAACAAACAAAACCAACAAAAGAACCGGTAACCATTTTAATGCTTTATTATAATTCATCTTTTGTCCTATTTTTTTTGTGCAATAATTTATTAATTTAATTTTAAAACTACAACCCTAAAACAACGTTTCTTTTAATACTATTTACGCGGGGGCTTCGGAGGCAGTTCCCCCATGGCTCTCAGATTTTTATATGCGTTTTCATATTCCATTGATCTGTCAGATGCCAAATTTAAAACTTTATAGAAATATCTTTTTGCATTATCTGTATCCTTCATAACATTATAAGCATTTGCCAACATAAACGTGAAATTCAAATTATCGGATTTAAAACTTAGCGCTTTCAATAAATATGGAATTGAGGCTCCATAATTCTTTTTTTCAAAAGAGGTCTGACCTAAAAAGCCGTAAGCATCATAAAGTTGTTTTTCATAAAGCCCAGGATTTCCCTCGCAAAACTTGATCATTTTTTCCATAACATCGGCTGATCGCCCAAGAGAATCTAAGGCTTTGTAAGATTGTGCGAGCCAGAAGTATGAATCAACAAGTGTATCGTTCAAGGCAATAGCCTCTAAAAGATATTCTCTGGTTTTGTTGTAATCTTTTTTTTGTAAAAAGGCGAAAGCCTTAAATCTTATTGCTGGCTCAAAATCTGGTTTTTCAGCAAGAAATTTATCAAAAAACTCTATTGCGGTATCATAGTTGCCAAGTGTATAATTAAGAGTTGCAACATCCCAAAAAACATCTTTATACGTGCTGTCAACACTTAAGACTTTGTTGAAATAAATTAACGCGAGGGAATCTTTTCTAATTGATCTGCAAGTTCTTCCTGCGTTAATTAAGTCTTTAATATCGCTTTTGCTAAGAGTTGAGTCTTCGACTTTACCATAATAACTTAAAGATTCATCATACTTACCCAGCCAAGCAGCGGATACGGCAATAATTTTGTCTATTTCTTTGGCGTTCTTTTCTTTCTCTGCCGCAAGGAATGCATAATCATATGCTTTCTGATAATTCTTTGATTCTAAATTACTCTTTGCTGCTTTCCAATATGATCCGTTGAGCTGCTCGTAAACAAGATACTTATCGAAGAAGAGAGCTGCGTCTGGATACATTTTTGCTAAGTAAAAAATATTTGCTGTATTATACAATGCTTTTGTGTCTGCAGAATCTATTGCAAGAATGGCGAAATATTTATTTACTGCATCGGTATATCGTTCATCCTTGTACAGAAGTTCGGCGGCTTTAAATTTAATTTCTTTATCGAGTGAATCTAACTCTTCCGCTTTAGCATAATTCAATAATGCAAGCTCAATAACTTTTAGTTTTGCATAAGAATCACCTATCATCACATACAAACCCTTGCTCACAAAATTGTTGGTTTCTATGTTGATTAAAATCCGCAGGGCGGTATTTGCTGAATCTATATCAAGAAACTCTTTGGCAATTTGCATAGCTGCGGTGAAATCTTTTTTCTTTATAGCAGAATCCGCCTCTTTAACTTTATCTTGAGCATACATTTGCCCGAAGAAAAGGAAGAAAAGAAGGATTGGAACGAATATCTTTTTCATTTGTTCTTTCATTTTTGTCCTGAAGTTAATTTTACCGGAATTGCTGCCGGTCCTAAATTACTATTTTTTACAATTTCCTGACCTGGATAACTTGTCATATACGTTACAAAGCCGGAAGCTAAACCCAAACCTATTTCGTTAGAGAGGGCATAAATAGTTCTTGTTAAAGGATACGAGCTATTAATCATATAAGCTTGATGCGGTTGATAAAAAATTTCCGGTTCGAGCGGATTGCGGGCATAACCAATTTTCAATAAAGTTACGCCGCTTGTGTCTTTTAGAATATTCAAGCCTATTAAACCTATAGCGTTTTTATTTTTTAAAATCTGCTCTTTTACATTGAACTCACTTTCAATTACTCTAACCGATGACGAAAATTCTTTACCTCCTAATATTTCGTTTTTAAGAAATTCATAGACACCGGAATTTTTTTGTGGCAAATAAACGGTTATGTCTTTCTTTTCACCAAGAAGCGCTTTCTTAAGATCACTTAACTTGATCTCTGTGAGAGAATTGTTTTTCGATACTATTGCAACA
>MNVA01000125.1 GCA_001871325.1 Ignavibacteria bacterium CG1_02_37_35 | reverse complement strand
ATAATCTTTCATAGATTGAACCGCCGAGTCAACCTTTGTATCAATTTTAGCATCAAGGCGCTGTTCAACGCCGTCAATTTTGGCATCAAGACGCTGTTCAACGCTGTTAATCTTTGTATCAAGACGCTGTTCAACGCCGTCAATCTTTGTATCAAGGCTTTCAATCTTCCCGGTTAAGCGCCCCTCCCACTTGGAAAGTTCTTTCTTAAGGATTTCTTTTGTTACGTACTGCGGCTCGGTATTTTTTTGATTTTTCATATTTTTTTGCCCTGTTAGCTTAGAAAACAGACGAAGTTGGTGATAATTCACTCCACCCCACTTGCCCAGAAGGATCGAGAAAGAAAAGCGTAAAAAGAATTAAATGTTTTTTCATAACGAACGGAACTCATATAATCTATGTGTAACCAAAAGGATCATTTTCAAAACAAGTGTTTGAGAGTATCCCAATTTTATCGGGGTTGTAACATAAGAAGAAATAATTATTCTGCAAATACTTTTTTGTTAAAAAATGTTACGTGAGAAGTAAGAATTCAGTCGAAACAAATTACCAATGGCAAATCAGCACTGCGAAAAACGAATCTTTCCACTATTTTTTATGAGTGCCACGTATTAAGTGAAGTAAGAAATTTATTGCGCTCATTAAAATCGGGAAAGTATGTACTGTTCATAAAAAGTGAGATGAATCTCTCTCTACATTTGCCATTTTCACACAAACTCCATAATTCATGGTGCGGCAAGCCGCAAGTAAAATTTGAGAGTATAAAACTAACTAAAAGTTAAAATCAGCCGGTTCGTTGTTCAATCTTCTTCCCTGGAGAATGGTATCGCTTAGGGAGTTAACCATGCTTTTCACTTCATCAATTCTTTTTTCATCTTGATGAGGTTTAAATGCTATGCCGAGTTTTAACCACCGGAGATAATTGTTATAAACATTTTCAAGAGCGATATAGACTTTTCGCTTCATATAGAGGTTAGCAGTTTTAATTACAGCGGTTCTCCAATCATCATTTGTTGATTCAATTTCGACTCGTTCTTCAGCGTTTTTTAAGGTTGATAACGCCTCGTTTAATTCATCATCATGATTGAGTTCATCGGTGTAATTCATAATTTTTGCGTATTCGATCAGCTTCCGTTTTTCAAATCTTGAGATGAAATCTAAGAAATTCCTCCCCTGGTAATAATCGAAATAAGGGCGGGTATCCATTTCTTCAAAAGTCCGGTTTTCGCAATTCTGTTCTTCTCTCTTTTTTAAGTAGAGGCTGCGGTAAAAAGATTCTTTTTCTCCCCGGAGATCAGGGAGCTGTAAACATGGGTTTAGAGAACGCATGTTGTTATAAAAGAGATACCACCCGGGAGACTCAAGTTCTGCCTCATCATCACTTTGGCACGCTGATTTATAACTATTGTACTGCTGCCATCCGAGAGAAGAGTACTCAAAAGGATCGGCTTTCAAATTCGCATCATCGGTGAGGATATATTCCCTGTACAAGGTAAATTCCTCTTCAGAAATTGGGGAAAGGAAGGGGCAATGCTCAATCACTTTTTCCCAATACAAAAAATCATAACTTGCTTTTATTTGGGGGATGGTGATCTGTTCTGCACGCCAGAAGCATTGGGCATCAAACAGCTTAACCTGTTGAATTTCCCACAGTTTTTGTTCAGCTAAGTCGCTGTATTTCAGAACTCTGCGTTGCTCATTTTCCAGGTAGGTTTCGCCATGCGTTAACCACCCGGCTTTTTTCTTTTTGTAAAAGTTGATGAAATCATCAACACTGCGTTTGTTGAATTGCGCAAAGAAAGTTAGGTACTTTGAATCAGTACGAAGTTCAAGTTCAATTACATTCTCAAGATCGGACATGACAACCTCCAGATAGTTAATGAATTGAATTCTTTTGGCAAAAGATAGAAATATTTTTTGGTAATGTAAAGGGGGAAAATAATAATATTATAAGTCATCTTACGAAAAATATCTCTTTGAATTGCCACGCAGCGAAAGTTTTCCGAATGTGGATTACTAAACACTGTAAATAACAGCTTTAGCAAAAAACAGTCAACTTAGGTTATGAATCAAAAAACGCAGCTTTATTACGGTGATATCTTTTTATTCCTTGTTTTCAAAAGTTCTTCTATTCAATCAAATAAATCTTATATTTGATTGAACAATTTGTATCAATTGTACATTAAACTTTTCAATTAAAAAAAAGGTGCAGCCATGGGAAAAGAAAAAAGTGTTAAGAAAGATGTTAAAAAGAAGGCAACTAAAACTTTAAAAGAAAAAAGGAATGAAAAGAAAGAGAAGAAAAGTCAGTCGAGATAATTTTCTTTTATGGAGGGATAGACTACAAATGCTATGAGCAATTCATCACCCGGGAGATGAAACGCTGAAGACTCTTCGAAAAATGCTTCTACGCAGAAAATGTTGGCTGGTGAGTTGATCGCCAAAACGTCTTTAAAGGGAAACAAATCACTCATGGATATTAGCTGCAGAAATGGTCTCGTATCAATTGAGATCGCTAGTTCCCTTCCATTTGGATTTGTTGTCTTAGTACCTATCAGTAAAGTTCGCGTAATATTTGGCAGAATATTAACATGATAAATATGGCGAAAGAATGACTGAATGAAAATGAATGGATGAATGTTTTTCATTCAGCCATTCAATCATTCCAATGTGATAAATTGGTTCTGGCTTGTCCGGGGTAGGTAATTCCGATTGAATGAAAAAATGCATTTTATGTTTAGGAATATTTCATAGAATTAGATTAGAGGCAGTACAATGAATATTGTAATTTGGGGCAGCCGGGGTTCTATCCCCTCCCCCGGATTCACGACAATTCGTTACGGAGGAGAATCAACATGTATTGAAGTAAGAGGTGATGAGGGAGAGGTGATCATCATTGATGCAGGTTCGGGCATTAGGAAACTTGGAGAAAAATTGTTGAAAGAACCTTCCGTATTAAAAATTAATCTGCTTTTTACTCATTCTCATTGGGATCATCTAAGCGGCTTCCCGTTTTTTAGACCAGCTTATTTTTCAAAGTTCACTTTTGCGTTATGCGGAGGCTCAGAGGCGCAGAAATCTGTTTTAGATTACTTATCCCACCAGATGGATCCCCCTTATTTCCCTGTTAGTTTTTCAGAATTAAAAGCAAAGTTTCTATCGGGGTGTAATTGCAATAATCCAATCTGTAACCATTCTTTATGCTACTCAGGCGCATCACTAAAATGTGAGGCAATCCCACTCAATCATCCGAATGGAGGATTTGGATTTAAGTTAAGTGATAAGTCTGGCTCTTTTGTATTCCTTACCGATAACGAAATAAGATATGCACATGATGGAGGGGCTACAAGAGAAGAATATTTGGCGTTTTGTAGAAATGCAGATTTATTATTTCATGACGCTCAATATTCCGAACACGAATACAAGAAGACCCGTGGCTGGGGGCACTCAACTTTTCTCGATGCAATTGACCTGGCAATTGACGCCGGAGTTAAACGGCTGGGATTGTTTCACCACGATCCCGACAGAACCGATGATCAATTGGATCAACAAATGGAGTGGTGCGTGAAGTACATTAAAGAGAAAGGAAGTCCGCTGGACTGTTTTGCCTGCGCGGAGGGCATGAGCCTGATAGTATAAGTCAGTTTCGCCAAAGAACCTTCAACTGCAAAAACAGTTAACGTAAATCGGTTTACGCACCACACCTAAATGAATCGGAGTATTAATGGGAGACTGCAAAATCCCATTTAAAATCCGTTACTTCCCAACGCGGAGGGAGATTAATTTCTTCTTTGTAATATTTAATTTCTTCCGAGGGTTGAAACGGAAAAGGAAAACCGGGGGAATGTTTCCCATCGTTATTTGTGTCATAAAAACAATAAAGGTTATACTTGCCGGGTTCAACTCTTGTAAAGGCAAACTCCCCTTTTTTGTTAAGCAGAAAATTGTAAGTCCGATTTTTTTCACTTTTGCTTTGCAGAACAAGCAGCGCATTTTTTGAAGAATCAAGATTTTCAACTCTACCGGAGAATCCCGTAAAATTTAAACCGTTCAACGTCTTAAATTTAAATTGATATGAGGAATCAACACTATTTCCTGCAGCATCAACAATATTTTTTAAGTTAAAGGCGACAGAATATGATTCTAGTGATTTCAATTTTTGAAGGGCTTTGACTACAAAAGAAGCATCATCAATTTTCTTGATCGTAAAACCCAGCTTATTGCCCGAAGTATCAAGCAATAAAATTTTCGATTTCAATCCTTCGACATCAAATTCATTATCAAAGCCAAAGGTAATCTCCGCATTAAGAAAATCAACCGACTCACTTCTTTCGGGGGGAAAAGTATTTATCAATAAAGGAGCAGCAGTATCTACCCGGTCACTAACGGTGAGTGAAACAACATCAAATGTAGTTTTGTTTTTTGCTTTATCCTGAATATTCTTTGCGGTGAGATAACATTGATCGGCAAGAGGTACGGAATCTTTCAGTGCTAAAAATAATTCTTTTTCTTTCGCCCTTCCTTTAAATGCAAAGAGAATCGGAATTTCTTTATTTGCCGTAGAATCAACTATTAAAAAATTCTCCGCATTGAGAGAAAGAGAATCGAGTTCTTCAGAAAGCGTTATGAGCAAGTGATGTTTATCAGTCATTACCGAGCTAAATAAACGCGGACTGACGGTATCAATTTTTGCTAATGAGAAATTTAATCCGCTGAATAATGTATCTTTTTCATCCAACGTAACTTCACCGTTTGGCACTCCAATTAAATCCTGATCAGGCTGAAAAAGAAAATCGCGATACTCATCCTGAACTGCGAATACCCGGTAAGTTTGAAATGCTAAACCGGAAAGTTTGTAATTCCCTTCTGCCCCGACTTGAGAAACGTAATCAGCTTTTTGCTTTACCGGATCAATCGTATCTCCCGTAACTTTGTAAGCAAAAATCATAACGCCTGAAGAACTTCCAGACTTGCCCTCTGACAAGTTGGAATACACATTTCCCTCAATACTTCCATTATCAATTTTCGATCCGGTAGAAAAAGAAAAAGTAAAAGATTCAGCCATCCTGTTTTTATTATTATAATCCAGTAAATCGGTACCGATAGTTATGTTATAGGTAATATCTTTTTTTAATTCTTCAGGGAAATTAACTTGAACCGAGTGCCCGCTCCAGTCAAGTTCAAGATCGCCTTCAAGACGCGGAGAGATAAAGATCGCATCCTTCAAACTTCGTTTATCAACATATTCTGAAAATTCCAGCTCGAAATATTTTTCACGATAATTTATCGTACCGTTGGCAGGATAAACCACTCTTATCTCCGGCGGAACAGTGTCAAGAGGTCCGCCGCCGGGAGGCAATTGATTGGCACAACCTATCAAATGCATTGTTGATAAAATGCCGACCAGCCAAGCCGTATGCCGGGTGAAATTAATTAATTTTTTGATTGCAGGTTTATCCATTTGTAATACTCGCGAGCAAGTTTTTTATGCTGAGAAAAATTTTGAGAAAAAAGATGTCCCCCTTTAGTGTCGGCGACAAAAAAGAGCAATGTATGTTTTTCGGGATAAAGCGCCGCTAGTAGAGCATCTTTACCGGGATTATTTATCGGTCCGGGCGGTAAACCAAAATATTTATAGGTGTTATACTTCGAATCAATTCTCAAATCATTTCCATTTAATCTTTTCCATCCGTTGGATTGCAAATATTGTAAAGTTGGATCTGCCTGGAGTTTCATTCCTCCCCGCAGCCGATTTAGGTAAACTCCGGCAATCCGGCTCATCTCTTCTTTTTTATTTGTCTCTCCGTCAATAATAGAAGCTAAAGTTACGACTTCATGTTCCGTCAGACCATTTCTTTTTGCTTGTTTCTGAAGCGAATCAACAAAAAACTTTTGAAAAGCAAGATACATCGGTTCAACAATTTCTTCAGCAGAACTGTTTTCATAAAAATCATACTCTTGCGGAAATAAATATCCTTCAAGTGAAGCATGCCGGAAATTTAATTTTGAGAGAAAATTTTTATCGTCAAGAAGAGAGAGGATCGAATCGGTCTTTGCAATATTTTCAGATTTAAGCTTTGCGCACAAACCTTTTATTGATATTCCGTCATAGAAAGAAATATTTTTCAATGCATCTCCTTTACCGGATACAAATAAATCGAGTAACGATAGATAACTTAATCCATTTGGAACGTAATAGCGTGCGGCTTTAATTCTTTTTGTAGAACCGTAAATGTACGCCGCAAGTTTAAAATTCCCTTTACTCGAAATGATTCCCTTACTGTAGAGTTTTTGAGCTAAGAAATCTAATGACTCACCTTTACTAATTTTGATGATCTTTGGAGCCGTTCCGATGAAATAATTCGGACTAAAGAAAATGTACGAGAAAATTGAAAGAACGAGGATAAAAAAAGAAAGAATAATGAGAAATTCTTTTTTAGAAAGAAGACTTTTGAAAGAGAATTTCCCTCTGCCCGAAAACAAATTGTAGAGATTTCCTTTTGTCGCTTCTTCTTTTTGAATCGCGCGCGATTCATCAAGGATACGCTCGTAAATGCGCATCACCGCCTCTTTCCGTAAAGGTTCCTCGGCATAGGTACCGATCCGCTCGTTGATGAATTTTTCACGTTCGGGATTATAAGTTGCCAAACCCATAGACCTCTTGATCCTGCCGATCATAATCGAATGTTTTGTCCGCTTTGAAAGCAGTGCAACCAACTCTCTATCAAGAGTATCAACACTTGAGCGAAGTTTATTTAGCAGCTCTTCTTTCTCAGGCAAGGAGAGATTTTGGAGTTCGTTTTCTACTTTTTTGTAAACATTTTCCATTGAGCAAAGATAAGAAATTTCTCTTTCTACAGAGAAGCATTGATAAAATATTTTGAAGAAAAATTCGGAAAAGCATCAGACTCAATTGAAAATTTTTCTCCTGCTAAGATAAGCGACTGCGCACGAAAAGCAATCATAGCAGCATTATCACCGCAATATTCCAACTTCGGTATGACAACTTTTTTTTTATACTTTGCCCCCAATTGAAAAAAAGATTTGCGCAATTCTTCATTTGCAGCTACACCACCGACAAGGGACAGAGATGCTACTTCAAAATTCTTTAACGCAAGTTCACATTTATCAATTAATGCTCTCACAACCGCAAATTGAAATGATGCAGCGATGTCATTTAATTGTTCTTCCGGGATTAGTGTTGTTTTTGGTGCGCCAAATGCTGATTGAATGTAACGAAGCACAGAGGTCTTCACCCCGCTGAAAGAAAAATCATACTTCCCTTTCATATCGGCTATCGGGAATTGAATTTTTCGATTGTTTCCATTTTCTGCGGCGGCTTGAATTTTGGGTCCGCCGGGGTAACCGAGCCCGATCATTTTTGCGACTTTGTCAAACGCTTCACCGGCAGCGTCATCAACGGTCGAACCGAGTTTAATTATTTCAGTAAAACTTTTTGCTAACAGAAGCAGGGTATGTCCACCGGAAACAGCCAGAACCAACAAAGGGAATATGGGTTTCACTTCCATGAGGAATCCTGAAAAGATATGTCCTTCAATATGATTTACCGGAACAAATATTTTCTTTTTTGCATAAGCTAATCCGCGTGCAAAAGTATAACCGACTAAAAGCGCACCGATCAATCCCGGACCTGCCGTTGCGCCAATAACATCAATATCATCAAGCGAACACCCGGCTTTTGCAAGAGCTTCTTTTACTAACGACGAGATAATCTGAATGTGCGCCCGGCTTGATAATTCAGGAACAACTCCGCCAAAATTAATGTGAAAATCTTGTGAGGAAATAAGGTTGGATAAAACCGTACCATCTTTTAAAACTGCAACTGAAGTCTCATCGCAGGAACTTTCAATACCGAGAACAATCATTACCGGTTGCGGGTAAAAAGATTTTTAACTATTTGCCCGGCGATGTTCGGATTTTCTTTTAGTCTTCTGATCGAATATAAATACCAGTCCTTACCGAAGGGGACATATACTCTAACTTTGTACCCTGACTCTGCAAGATAATCTCTTAAATCTTCGCGAACTCCGAGCAGCATCTGAAATTCAAAAGCATCTCTTGGAATCTTGAGTGCATCAATTAGTTTAATGGCTTCATCAATGAGAAAGGAATCGTGGGTTGCAATGCCGACATAATTCTTATTTTCAAACATCCACTTCAGCACTTCAAGATAATTTTTTCTAACTTCCTCCTTCCCTTTAAAAGCAATTGATACCGGTTCAATATAAATTCCTTTACAGAGCCTGATATTTGGTTTCAATGCATTCAGCGCAATTACATCGCTTAATGTTCTTCTCATATAAGCCTGAACGACAACCCCGCAATTGTCATGAGTTTCCCGCAATTTTTTTAAAAGACGAAAAGTAGCATCAGTGCAAGATGAGTCTTCCATATCAAGCCGGACAAAACTATGCATCGCTTTTGATTTTTCAACTAAAGATAAAACCTGTTCATAACAAAATTGCTCATCAAGTTTTAATCCCATTTGCGTTGGTTTGATTGAGAGATTTGCTTTCAGTTGAAGTTTTCTAATTGCATCCAAAACATCAGAGCAGGCTTGTTTAGAGGCTGTTGCTTCTTCGTTAGTTGAAATTGCTTCACCGAGTACATCAACGGTAGCGTAAATTCCTTTTTTATTTAACTCCCTAACAACATATACCGCGTCTTGAAGCGAATCGCCGGCAATGTAGCGGTTGGAAAATTTTTTAACTATGGATTTTGGTAAGAGCTGTACAAAAGAAACAATAAGCTCATTGATTAACGACACAAGAACTCCGTAAAATTGTTGCTTAAAATTATCGCTTTTACTAACTATTCCAAAAAAATATATTCTCCCCCAACGCCTAACTTTTATAAATTTCCCCTTTCTCATAAGTGCCGAACACTTTAATTGAAAGAGAAATTTCTGCCAGATTTTTCAATGCATTCTTTATCCGCTCTTCACGTAAATCTCCAAAAAAGTCGGCATAAAAACGATATTCAAAAGGCTTGTGTGGAATTGGTCTTGATTCAATCTTCACCAAATTAATGTCTCGCAGTGCAAACACGCTTAAACTTTTAAACAAAGCGCCGGGAATATTTTTCAACTCAAAACAAATTGAAGTTTTGGGAAATTTGAAATCTTCCAGCAGAGGGTTTTTTGCGATAATTAAAAACCGCGTATAGTTTTCAGAATTGTTCTGAATATTCTTTTTTAGAATTTTTAATTGATAAACTTCAGCGGCTTCTTTACTTGCTACGATTGCAATAGGGTCGCCGTTATGCTGAAGCAAAGTCAGCGCCGATCCGGCTGTATCATAAGACGGAAGTATCTCGGCATATTTCAAAGTTTTAAGAAATTCCGAACACTGCCCCAATGCCTGCGGATGAGAATATACTTTTGTTATTTCCGTTAATTCCAAATTTCTTTTTGCAAGGAGGTGATGATTAATTTGAAGTTGTAATTCACCTACAACGCTTAGGTCAGACTTCAACAGCAAATCGTAAGAATCAAAAACACTCCCATAAAGAGAATTTTCTATCGGGACAACGCCAAACCGAACTTGTCTCTTTTGCACCTTAAAAAATACATCGGCAAACGCATAAGAAGGAGAGGTCTCTATCTTATCTCCGAAATACTTTTTTGCGGCAACTTCGCTAAAAGCGCCGTACTCGCCCTGGAAAGCAATTTTCATCACCATTTCTTTTTTCTCTTGTGTTGTCATATAGTTTTTTATCTCAATACTTTCAAGTGATTGATTTTTCCCACTTTTCACTTTCCACTTTCCACTTTCCACTTTCCACTTTTCACTTTTCACTTTCCACTTTTCACTTTCCACTTTCCACTTTTCACTTTCCACTTTTCACTTTTCACTTTTCACTTTCCACTTTCCACTTTCAACTTGTTTCGTTTCGAGTTAAGAGTAATTGTAAAAGCAAGTTAGCTTTTTGTTCTAACTCTGCGACTGTTCCGTTATTGTAAAAAGTGAAATCAGCTTTTTCTTTTTTCACTTCATCGGGCGTTTGGTATTTCATCCGTCGCTTAACTTCTTCGCCGGATATTTTTTCTCTTTGCCTTGTTCGTTCGATTCTTTCTTTTTCGTCAGCGGTAATTAAGACAACATAGTCAAAAAGATTTTCCATTTTTGCCTCGTAAATGAGAGCGGCTTCAATAAAAATAATTTCTTCGTCTTCATAATATGAAATGATATTTTTTATTTCTTCAATCACTACCGGGTGAACAATTTCGTTTAGCCGTTTTACTTTTTCATCATTTATAAAAGCTGTTTGATAAAGAGCAATTCTGTCAAAATTTCCTTCGGGATAAACTTCATTACCAAATTCTGCGATAAGCTTTTGTTTTAATACTTCATGTGTTACGTAGAGTTTCTTCGCAAGGATATCAGCTTTGATAACGGGATACCCTTTTGCGAATAGGAAATCGGCAAAGGTAGATTTTCCCGAACCGATCCCGCCGGTTATCGCAACTTTAAGTAACTTTTTCATAGTGAAAAATAAGAAAAAACCCCGAGAGATTTCGGGGTTTTTATTTTTTTCAAGTTATTCTTTTATAGAACTACTTAGCAGCCGCCAACAACCCGTTTCGCTTTTGTTTGCTGCGACCCGGAGGCTGTCATCTTTAATTTATATTCTTGAATAAGCATCGGCAAAACTTGTGCTGCGTTTGTTCTAAAACGATAGGTGTCTCTTTCGTGTTGATTTGAAGCGGTTCCCGGCTGCTGAAAGTTGAGAATATCATTTCGGAATTGTTTCAATCCTCCTTTAAGATAATAAATTTCAGAGTATCCTAATTCCGATGCAAGCACTGCAGCTTTCTTTTCTAACATTTCATCATCAGCAATAAAAACATTTTTCTTATGTTTAATCGTCAATAATTTATGAGCGTCTTTTTCAAAAAGATTTTCTAAATTGAAACGGGTTGAGTTCGGCAGACTCATCGCGTTAAAATCCTTTTGCGAACGTAAGTCAATGATTTGCAAGTTTTTATCTTTGTCCATAATGTCGAAAGCAAGTTCATCACAATCCATTGCCTCGAGCGCGTATCCGTTGACAAAGCGGCTGTCATTAACTTCACTTAATAAAGATTGTCTTCTTTCCGGTAACGCAAAAGCCGAAAGCGCGATAATTAAAGCTAATCCTGTCAATCCATAATAAAGCGGTTTGGAATTAAACTCGGGATTCGATTTTCCGTTTACTTTATTTTCAATTAAGGTTACCGCCCAAAAAGCTCCGACTGCAACAACGGTAAGAAGAAACGCAAAAAGCGATTGAGACATTCCGAGTGAATCAAAAACTCTGACGTTTCCCCAAGGTGCAGCTTTATAAAGATTTTCAAAAAGTGGATATCCTTCGGCAAAAAGAAAAACGCCGAGGAAAGACGCTGCAACAAAAATCATCGCATCAATTTTTCCGATAGCCGCAGCGCAAACACTTGTGCCGGGACAAAAACCACCGACTACAAATCCTAATCCCATAATTAATCCGCCGACAAGCGCCGACCACAAAAAAGTCGGATTGATATAAACGAGGCTGATGTCAAGCAAACCCCAATGGTCAAAGGCGATAACGCCGATCATTGCAACTAACCCGGCGGTAAAAAAAACTCTCAACACGGTAAAATCATATCCATAAAATAAACCGACAAGTTTTTTTGAAGTTGAAAATCCGGCTTGCTCAAGAATAAATCCAAAAGCTATTCCCACAAAAAGTGCAACAATAAAATTTAATTCATTTCCAATTACTTCAGGAACTAAAGGTCCCATAATTTCATCTCCTTTCTAAATCCACATTTTTCTAAAAAAATAAGCGAACGCATACGCGCCGCCAAAAATAGCCATCATCGTGATAAGACCTCCGGTAGAAAGGACAGCCATCCCGCTCAAAGCAGCGCCGCTTGTGCAGCCTCTTCCGAGCTGGGCGCCGAATCCAAATAACGCACCGCCAACCAACGCGCCTGCAATTCTTATTTTAGTTGTTGATTTGGGGGAATGTTCAAGTTCTAATTTCAACCGGTTTGAAATTAATCCGGAGATGAAAGCGCCGATTACTACACCGATAATTTCAAACACAAGCCAATTCTTTAAAGGATTCCCGGGATGTTCTTCACTATATTCTTTGTAGAATTTTGTGTCTGCCGTATGAGCCGGAGTTACCACTTGCACGGCAGCAACCACACCGCTTTTAACCGCTCCGCTTGCGCCTAATCCTCTTCCGGTAATAAAAATAGTAACAAGCAAAATTAATCCGAGAAAAAATCCCGCTAAATAAGGATTCATATATTTAGTTTCATTCATTTTAAACCTCAACTTCGTTTTTTTCGTTTTTCAAATCTTCGTTCTCCGGAGCTTCATGCGCTTCCAACTCTTCGTACCCGGTAATCATCGCTTTCAAGTTCGAAGTGATCGTTGCGCCGGTTGTGATTAAATATAAATGCACAATAACAAAAGCCATCAGTAAAAAAGCCGCGGCGGTGTGAAAGAGCGCGATGACTTCAATCGTTCCAATGTTCAAGCCTTCAATCGTACCTTTCTGCGGATAGCGGTAAAACATATAGAGCAATCCGGAAATTACCATTGTTGGAATGACGAGAATTTTTAATCCTAAGTACGTTAATTTTTGTAAAGGATTCAATTTACTCAGCACCGTTTTTTTTGTCGGATGCGGAGCGTTCTGAAATATTCCGATAAGATAAAAATTGATCTGTGCTTTCAAATGCTTTGTTGTCGGAAGATATTGTTTCCATTCACCGGTAGTAAAGTGCCAAAAAATTGCGAACACAATCAAAATAATAAATGTGTATGCGGCAACATTATGATACTTCACCGCATTTTGATATCCGAAAAAAGTGAATGAACCGTGAATTTCAAATCCGGTTGCCGCCAGAAAGAAAATGCTTAACGCCTGCATCCAATGCCAGAAGCGTTCAAATGACCGGTAGATATATGCTTTCTGTTTCATGATCATCAACCTTTCTTTTTCATTTTACGTGAAGAAAAAATTCTAAATCCGCCGTGTGCAAGCACAAGAAGAAAAGAGAAGAGCAAGACAGCTTTCCCGGCAGTTTCAATTACCGGACTAAAATCTCTTGCCGGCATATAAAAATCATTTAAGCCCGCTAAACGGCTGTTCTCCCGCGTGTGGCATTCATTGCACTTCACAGTATTTTCTTTTGAAGAAACCATGTGATTGACGGGCCAATACATTTCAGTTTTAATGAAAGAAATTTTCCCGCTGAACGGAAGATTTACATCTTTCATTCCAACTTCGGAAGCAGTTTCCCAATTGAAATCTTTCCATAACGCTCCTTCACCAACTTTCTCTGCATAAAGTTTTGGTTGAATTAAAATTTTATTTACAGGATCGAAAGGCTGCTTCGCCCGATGGATTTTTACAGGAATTATTTTTGAATCAACATCATTATAAGAACCATAAAGAGGATTTAAGACCAACGGTTTAGTGGTATCTGCAACTTTATCACCGAGAAGATAATGCCCGGCAGTACCGTTAAACCAAACATAATCCGGTTTCAGATTTTTTCCCCAGGTAAAATTTCCTTTAATAGAAAGGAAAGTATGATTCCCTTCTGCATCATCTTCTTCGTAAGGTTTTCCATCTTTCAGCTTTCCGGCAGTTGACCAATCCCATGCAATTTTTGTAGCGTTTACTTTTGCGTAAATAGGGATATGGCAAGTCTGGCAGGCAACTTTAAGCGTATGTTTATTGAGGATGGCATCATCATGCGGACTTTCGGTATGGCAGTCTTCGCATAACGCACGGTTTCGATTCATAGAAGAAAGCGAATACATTTTCCCGCTAATCATGTGGTTCTCTGTTTTGTGGCAGTCAACGCACTGGAGATTCATTCCGTCTGTTCCCATGTGAACATCAACAGATTTAGCCGGTTCAAACATTGATTTTTCCAAATCGCCGTGCTTAACATTATTTCCACCGCCGCCGAAGAAATGGCAGACGCCGCAGTTAGTTCTTTTCGGCTTCCCAACATGCTGTGCGATATTTGTTAAATCTATATTTGGATCGGGCGCGCCGCCTTTTTCTTGCGCTTTCGCATACGTTTCGGAATTATCATGGCATACAAGACAATCAATATTGCTTTCATCGTTGTAATTAAAAGTTTTGGAATTGCTCATGCCATAGCCAACATGACATTTGGCGCAGCTCATTTCATTTCCTTCGGTACCGATGCAAAAATTATTGATTGCATTTCTTTTACCGAGATAAACAATGCCGCGACCTTTAACGTATTCAGCCCGTTCCCAATTCCAGTGATTGGATTGCATAATTTCCTGCGCTCTTCCATTATGACAAACAATACACGCTTCAGTAACTTGCTGCGGTGAGGTGAATTTTTTCTTCAACTCCGCAAATTGTGTATGATCAACATGTTGAACATTTTTTTTATCGAACTGTTCTTTTAAGACTGCAAGTTTAGTCACTTCAGTATTTTTAGAAGTTAAAAAACTGATTGCGCTTAGAATAACTAATCCGATTAAGACCAGTGGAATAACTATTTTTTTCATTTTCGTTTTATGTAATGTTTAGTTTTGTTCTGTTATAAATATATTTTTATGGTTTCTTTAACTTTTTTACAATCGGAAAGTTTAGTATAAACTTCGCAGGAGATACAAGGAATTTCCGAGCATAAATTATTTTTATGAGGATACATCCAGCAAGGTTTATCATGCGAAATGAACGCTTCGCACACTGCTCGTTCATCTGTTGAACAGTTTTTAATTTTCCAGCAAGGAATAAGAGACAAAAGATGCTTGATCCCTTGAATGCTGATCTTCGTCCCATTAATAGTTTCTCTTATACATTTCACCCGATACAAATCGTTTTGAGAATAACGTCTTTGATTCGATTCTTTTTTATAAGGAATAATCAGTCCTTCTTTCTCATACATTCTCAAAGTAGGGATGGAAATACCAAGTAAGTGAGCAGCCGTACTAATTGTGTAAACAGGGGTATTTGCATCAGTAATATCTTTTCTTATCTCAAACATGATAGTTATAAATATCAACTATCTTGCCAATGAGTATTCGTATCTTTTACTATGGATTAACGGTTTAAGAAATATTTCTTTTATTTCAAAGAAAAATTTTCTTAGAAATGAGGAAAAATATTGTTGCGGGCGGAATGTCAACTTCAAAGAAAGGGATTAGATTTGAAATGGAAAAACCCATTGTTTTCTACTTACGGGCACCTCTAAAATCTTGCTTAGAAACCTTCAAGGTTTTTATTTTAGCTAAGTTCGATAAAATTTTAACATAACAAAATATGTGGTAAAGATAAACCTTGAAGGTTTTTAGAGATGCCCTTATGAGTGTGGCGTCTAAAATTATCCTCTAATTTAAATCAATAAAAAACCCCGGAAGATTTCGGGGTTTAAAATATTTTCAAATAGTTTTTTAGAAAACAATATCAAAACGATTTCTTCCCCTCAACTTTTCCCAAAGTCACACAATCTCAAAGTCTCAAAGCCTTTCTATTTCGCGTAAGCGATTTTTCTCACTTCACGAATTACGGTAACTTTAATCTGTCCCGGATATTCCATTTCGTTTTCGATTTTTGCTGCGATGTCTTGCGCTAACTTATCTGCGAAAATATCATCAATTTTTTCATGCTCGACTACAACTCTTATTTCGCGACCGGCTTGAATTGCGTACGTTTTCGCGACACCTTCAAATGATTGCGCTAAAGCTTCCAATGTTTCGAGTCTTTTTACATAACCCTCGATCGGTTCGCGCCTTGCGCCAGGCCTGGCACCGCTGATTGAATCAGCAGCTTGAACTAAAACCGCAATTGGGTGTTCCATTTCAATATCATCGTGATGAGAACCAATTGCATTTGCAACAATTGGATTTTCTTTATAGCGTTTAGCAACATCATAACCCAATAAAGCATGTGGTCCTTCTAGATCCTTGTCAACAACTTTTCCGATGTCATGAAGTAAGGCTGCGCGTTTTGCCATAATCGGATCAATACCCAGTTCCGCAGCCATAATACCGCAAAGATAGGCGACTTCAACGCTGTGTTGCAGCAAATTTTGGCCATAACTTGAACGGTATCTCATTTTGCCGATGAGTTTAATTATTTCTGGATGCACTCCATGAATGCCTAACTGCAGACAAGTATTTTCCCCTTCCTTGTACATTTCCTCAACTAATTCAACACGAACTTTTTCAACAATTTCTTCAATTCTTGCAGGATGAATTCTTCCGTCGGCAATCAGCCGTTCTAAGGAGACACGGGCAACTTCCCTTCTGAATTGGTCGAAGGACGAAAGAATAACTGCTTCAGGGGTATCATCAACAATAACATCAACACCGGTGGCGGCTTCAAACGAACGGATATTTCGCCCCTCTTTTCCGATTATTCTTCCTTTTAATTCATCATTTTGAATTTGCACAACCGAAACGGTCGTTTCAACCGAGTGATCGGCGGCAGTTCTTTGAATGGCGAGAACAACAACTTTCTGTGCTTCTTGCTTAGCGTTTAATTTTGCTTTTTCAAATTTCTCCTTGAATATTTTATTTGATTCAACTTCAGCTTGTTGTTCCATGCTTTCAAGTAGTAATTTTTTGGCTTCTTCAGCGGTTAACCCCGAAATTTTTTCAAGCTTAGTGTTTTGCTCTTTTTCTAACCGATCCAATTCAGCCGTCCGGATGTCAATATTTTTCTTCTGCTGAAACAGGCTTTGCTCAAACGAGCGGTTTTCTTTTTCTTTTTTAATCGCTGATTCTAATTTTTTTTCAATGTTGTCTTCACGTCCGGATAATTGTTTCTCCTGGTTTTGGAATTTTTGCCTTTTTTGATTTGCTTCAGTATCAAACTCAATTTTTTTCTTATACCATTCATCTTTAACTTCAAGCAGCTTCTCTCGTTTTATATTATTAGCTTCCTTTTGGGCATCAGCAATAATAACTTTAGCCCTTTCTTCACCGGCAACGATGCTTCGTTTGCCTAATTTAGAATTTACCTTCCATCCCAGATAAAAAAAGAGAGCTACTAACAAGACCACCATCGGAATGAGGATCAACAAATCTATATCAATAAAATTCACATTATGCCTCAAGAATTAGATAAATAAAAGCGCCGCCGGCTACTGTTGAACAGGGAAAGAACCCTTATCCAAACAGTGTGGGAAAAAGCCCGAATGTTTCTTGCTTCCTCTGTTCTGACCGAAGTCAGATTCCCGACTTAGCTTCCGGAGGAAAAAGCACATCAGGACGAGGCCTGCCTTACGCATCGTAAGTCAATAACCCATTGGCAAAGTTGGTTCTTTTTTGTTACCATTAACCGGCAGCGGTAATGGGTTTTTAAGATGGGATAGGATCCGATGATTGATTTAAAAGAAGCTTAATCTTTTTTACTTTGTCCGTCGCTTGAATGAGAAATTCTTTGTTTTTGTTTTTTTCTATGAAATAATCATAAGCAATGTTCAAGGAGGCAATGATAGCAATAGTCTGCGCCGGTTGATCGGGCAGTTCTTGTTTTGTTTCTTCCATCACATTGTTCACATAAACAGCAAGTTCCTTTGCGATTTCTTCGTTATCTACCAATAAAGAATATTCTTTATCAAATATTTTTACTTTGAGCTTCTTTTTTTCCGTCATCATGAACTTATACCAACAACATCAAAAGTAATTAAGAACTAGTTAAATGATCATTAATTTTTGTGATCACATCTGAAATTTTAACTTTAAGATCTTCGCGCTCATTCACACTGAGAGAGCCAAAAACCTTTTCCCCGATTCCTTCAGCTTTTCGATCTGCTGAATCTTCCCCGCTTTCAATCTGCATTTTTAAATACTCATTTTCTTTCTGGAGATTTGAAAGTTTTTTTTCGAGTTCTTTGTTTCTGCTTTTTAATTCTTCATACAGTTCCCTCAAAGCAGAAACCTGAACTTCTACAGAAGTCAGTTCTTGTATGAATATTTCATATTTAGATAAATCAGACAATTATTTACCTCGCAAAACAGCGTTAAATTCTTTTTTCACCAATTCAATCAATGAGAGAAAATCCTTGTCAACTTCCTCATCAGTTAAGGTGCGTTCAGCATCAAAATAAGATAAACTGAATGCAACTGATTTATTTGATGCTCCGATTGATTCATTTTCAAATACGTCAAACGGATGAACATCCTTCAAGATACTGCTTCCTTTTTTCTTAATGAACGAAACGACATTTTTAACGGGAATATCCTTTCCAAAAATAAACCCAAAATCTTTCATAACCTTAGGGAAGCGAAGAAGTCCGGTAAAAACTTTTTCTTTAGGAGTAATTGATTTCAAAAGTTCAACGGAACCTTCAAAACAAAAAACATCCTGCTGAATACCAAACTGTTTAAGAACTTCCTTTTTTACTTTTCCACCCGTCCCAAAAACGGTTTTCCCGGAAGCTTTTGTGAAAAAGTAATCAAAAAATTTATTTCCACTCTGATAATAGGAATCATTTAAAAGATTGTCAAGTACTTTTTTCTGAAAACATTCATTTACTGCCGCTTTTAAATCATAAAAATCGAAATCTCTTTCACCGGTGTACCATTCTTTTTCGGAAATTTTTCCGGATAGAAGAAAGAGAAATCTTTCCTCTTCAATAAAATCCGAAAATGTGAAGAGGTCATCGTTCACCTTTAGAAAAACTTTTCCGATTTCAAAAAGTTTTAAATTCTTTTCGCCGACGTTGATATTTTTTTCTACAACAGAAAGCGCGCTTGCAAGAAGTGAAGTTCTTAAGAAACCCATTTCAGAGCCTTGCGGATTAAGCAGTCCAATCGGCTTACCGAAAATATTTGCTGCTTTTTCTGTAATCATCGGAATGGAAAGAATCTCGTTAAAGCCTAATCCCATTGCGATGTTACGCAGATCATCTACAAAAGCTGATTCATCAACCTTCTCACCGATCGGAATGGCAATTTTAGCAATTGTCGGAATTGCATCGTAGCTGTTTATCCTGGCGATTTCTTCTATAAGATCAATCTCGCGCTCAACATCAGGGCGAAATGTCGGCGTTAAAACAGTTATTGCGGCTACGCTTATATTTTTTATTTCGAAGCCAAGTGAAGTTAAAATATTTTTGATACTTTCATTCGGAAGCGTGTACCCGAGGACACGCTCAACTTGATTAAAGCGAAGCGAAATTTCTTTCTCAAAAATATGATTTGGATAAATATCAATAACTCCTTCGACAACTTCACCACCGCTTAACTGAGTCATTAGCTGCGCAGCGCGTTCAGCAGCATAAACGGTATTTGATGGGTCAGTTCCCCGCTCAAACCGGTAAGACGCATCTGTACTTAACCCTAAATATTTTGAAGTTTTTCGAATGTTCGAGGGGTTAAAGTAGGCGCTTTCAATTAATATATTTTTTGTAGTTGAAGTAACTTCGGAATTTTCTCCTCCCATAACTCCCGCAACTGCAACGGGTTTTTCGCCGTCGCAGATCAGCAAAACATTTTCGTTCAGTTTTCTTTCTTTGCCGTCAAGCGTTGTGAAGAGTGAATCCGCATCTGCTTTTTTTACAATGATTTTTTGTTTTGCAAGTTTGTCAAGATCAAATGCGTGCAGCGGCTGACCAATTTCGTGAAGAACAAAATTTGTAACATCAACGATATTGTTGATAGGACGAAGTCCGATTGCTTTCAAACTTCGTTTTAACCAGTCCGGTGATTCTTTTATTTCAACATTTAATACTACTTTAACAGAATAGCGAGGACAATTTTGTACATCAACGATCTCTATTGAAGCCAGTTCATTTATATTTTTGGTTGATTGGGGAATTGAAACTTTCGGTAATTTTAATTCACGCTGAAAAATAGCGGCTAAATCTCTTGCAACTCCAATGTGTGAAAGCGCGTCGGCGCGGTTTGGTGTAACACCTATTTCAAACAGAACATCATTTAAATGAAGCGCTTCCGAAACAGAGGTTCCTTCTTTACTAGATTGGTCAAGAACGATAATTCCCGAATGGTCGTCGCTAAGTCCAAGTTCAGATTCCGAGCAAAGCATTCCGTTTGATTCTATTCCGCGAATTTTAGCTTTGCTGATTTTCATTCCACTTTTCGGAATAACAGCGCCGATCTGCGCAAAAACTACTTTCTGCCCAACAGCGACATTTGGCGCGCCGCAAACGACTTTTAATTTTTCAATTCCATTAGTAATTACACAGAGTGAAAGTTTATCTGCATTTGGATGTTTCTCTTTATCTTCTACAAAACCGACAATAAAATTCTTAAACATTTCAATTTGGTTTTCAACGCTTTCAACTTCCAACCCAGACATCGTAAGTTTGGAAACGATTTCATCAACAGTAATGTCTGATAGATCAATATATTCTTTTAACCAATTAAGCGATATTTTCAATTTACTTTCTCCGCATCAAAACTGTTTGAGAAATCTAACATCATTTTCAAAGAAAGTGCGGATGTCAGTTATTCCGTACTTCAACATCGCGGTTCTTTCAATTCCCATTCCAAAAGCGTAACCGGTGTATTTTTCATTATCATATTTTGCATAAGCAAATACGTTCGGATCAACCATTCCGCAGCCGAGAATTTCAAGCCAGCCGGAATGTTTGCAGACCCTGCACCCTTTTCCTTTGCACAAAAAACAAGTGATGTCCATCTCTGCACTTGGTTCCGTAAAAGGGAAAAAACTTGGACGGAAACGATAGTTCAAATCTTTGCCATAAAATTGCTTTGTAAAGGCTACCAACGTTCCCTTCAACTCTGCAAAGGTGATATCCGTATCAACACAGAGTCCCTCAACTTGATGGAACATGCAATGGCTTCTTGAACTGATCGCTTCGTTGCGGTAAACTTTTCCCGGCATAATTGCCCTGAGCGGCGGTTGCAGTTTTTCCATTAATCGAACTTGCACAGGGGATGTATGCGTTCGAAGGAGGAAATTTTTGTTTACGAAAAAAGTATCCTGCATATCGCGCGCGGGATGATCGGCGGGAAAGTTCAAAGCTTCAAAATTGTAATAGTCGGATTCTAACTCAGGTCCCTCAAAGAGAGAGAAACCTAATCCTTTAAAAATTGATTTGATCTCATCTAACGTTTGAGTGAGGAGATGTTTGTGCCCAATTTCAACTTTTCTGCATGGTAAGGTTAAATCAATCTGCTGAGATTTTTTTGTAAGAAGTTCTTCGAATTCTGTTTTTTTAAAATTGAATTTTTCTTCCGCAAGATTGCGCAGACAGTTTAATTCTTTTCCAAGAACCGGTTTGTCCTCTTTAGGAGCCTTTTTCATTTCTTCAAAAAGAGATGCAATAGAACCATTACGGCTAAGAAAGACAAGACGCAAATCATCAAGCTGCTTTTGATTTTTAGTGTTTTCGAGCGCTTGAAGAAATTCTGCAGTAAGCGATTGAATTTTCGTCAACATGATATCAAATTCCAATCCGCCTTAGGCGGAATAAATTTCAAATGCCAACTCGCCTGTGACGGGTTGGCATTTGTTTTTTGTGAATTCTAATTTAGTTCGTAGCAAAAGTAACAAGATCGGTGAATGCTTTTGGATTTTCTACAGCCAGACTTGCAAGAACTTTTCTATTGATATCCACACCTTTTGAGTCCAGGGCATGCATCAATTGAGAGTATGTTGTTCCGTTAATTCTTGCGGCTGCATTAATTCTAATGATCCAAAGATTTCGATAATTTCTCTTCTTTAGTTTTCTATCGCGGTAAGCGTGAAGCATTCCTTTTTCAACATGATTCTTAGCGACCGTGAAGACGTTTTTTCTTGTCCCCCAATAGCCTTTTGCCATTGAGAGAATTTTTTTACGACGTGCTTTAGAAGCAACTTTGTTTTTAGATCTTGGCATTGTTTTTCCTTTCTACTGCATCATCGCAATTACACGTTTTTCTTCAGAGCCTGAGACAAGAGTGGGTTTACGCAAACCTCTTTTTCGTTTCGTGCTTTTTGAAGAGAGAATATGGCTTCGGAAAGCTTTTTTTCTCTTAAAATGACCGGACGCAGTTTCTCTGAAACTTTTACGAGCGCCGCGGTTGCTTTTCATTTTTGGCATTTGGTCTCCTTATTTTGTTTTTTTTGTTTTTCCTTTAAATGGTACGACTATAATATTCATGTATCGCCCTTCCATCTTGATAGGGCTTTCAACTTTTGCTACATCTTGTATTTTTTCAATGAAGCGGTTTAAAAGGTCTTCTCCCAGTTTGGTGTATGCCATCTCGCGTCCTTTGAACATGACCACAGCTTTTACTTTATCACCATCCTGCAAAAAATTAATTGCATGCTTTGTTTTAAATTCAAAATCATGAACATCCGTGTTCGGATGAAAACGAATTTCTTTTAAAACGGAAACGACTTGATTTTTCTTCTGCGTTTTTTCCCGTTTCTGCTGCTCGTATTTAAATTTTCCGAAATCAATAATTTTACAAACCGGCGGATCGGCTTTCGGAGCTATTTCTACTAAATCTAAATGCCGTTCCGATGCGACACGTATTGCATCCTTAATTAAAAAAACGCCGAGTTGCCCCCCCTCCTGATCAATGACTCTCACTTTTAGCGCCCTGATCTCTTCGTTAATACGAATTTCTTCTGCTTGAGCGATAAAGAACCTCTTTATGTGTTATTGAATATTTTATTTTTAATTTCTTCTTCAAGTTGAGTAAGGAAATTTTCTAATTGAAAAGTTCCTAAATCTCCCTGCTTATGTTTTCTTACAGAAATTACTTTTTGTTCTTCTTCCTTTTCTCCGACGATAATCATATAAGGAACTTTCTGTATCTCCCAATCACGAATTTTGTAACCGACTTTCTCGCTTCGTTCATCGAGCTCGGCTCTAATTCCTCGTTCTTTCAAAACTTTTGTAATTTCACCTGCGTAAGTTACATAATTTTGGGATATTGGAACAACTACTGTTTGAATTGGTGCAAGCCAAAGGGGGAAATCTCCGGCAAAATGTTCAATCAACACGCCGATAAATCTCTCTAAAGAACCAAACGGAGCGCGGTGAATAACTACAGGTCTGTGTTTTTGCCCGTCGCTTCCGATATATTCCAATTCAAATCTTTCCGGCATCACGTAATCTATTTGTACAGTTCCCAACTGCCACTTTCTTCCGAGCGCGTCCTTCACCATAAAATCAATTTTGGGTCCATAGAATGCTGCTTCACCTTCCGCAATGAAATAGTCAAGCTTCATGATATCTGCAGCTTCTTTTATTTCCTGCTGAGCTTTTTCCCACAAAGCAATATCGCCGCCGTATTTTTCAACATTAGCATCCCTAAATGATAACTGTGTTGTAAAATCCTTAAATCCCATTGTAGTAAAAACTGTTTGGATCAATTCAATAACATTACAAACCTCATCTTTTAATTGATCCGGGCGGACGAACATATGAGAGTCATCAACTGCAAAACAGCGAACTCTTGTTAAGCCGTTTAATTCACCAGATTGTTCATAACGGTAGACTGTCCCAAATTCTGACAGTCGAATAGGCAAATCGCGGTAACTTCTCGGTTTTAGGGCATATATTTGAAAATGATGCGGACAGTTCATCGGCTTCAATAAATATTCTTCTTCACTATCGGCAAATTTGATGGGAGGAAATTGGCTGTCCTTATAATATGGATAATGGCCGCTTGTTTTATAAAGATTAATATTTCCGATATGCGGGGTTACAACCGGCAAATATCCGCGTTTGGATTGCTCATCACGAAGATATTTTTCCAATGTTTCGCGAAGTACCGCTCCTTTCGGAAGCCACACCGGTAATCCACTCCCAATCTTCGGACTAATGAAAAAGAGTTCCAATTCTTTTCCCAATTTTCTATGATCACGCTTTTTCGCTTCCTCTAATAAAAGAAGATGTTCATCGAGCAATTTTTTCTTAGGAAAAGAAATGCCGTAAATTCTCTGAAGTTGTTTATTCTTTTCATTTCCGCGCCAGTATGAACCGGAAATATTAAGCAGTTTTACATATTTAATTTTTCCAGTGTTTGGCAGGTGTGGTCCTGTACAAAGATCGGTGAAGGTCCCTTCATTGTAAAGACTTATAGCTTCAGCTTTATCATCTATCTCACTAATAATTTCAAGTTTATATTGATCTCCTTTCTCACCGAAAAATTGCAAAGCTTCTTCTTTTGATACTACTTTTCTTTCAAAAACATTTCGCTCTTTTGAAAGATCAGACATTTTATTTTCAATTTTTTTAAGATCATCTTCTGTTAGTTTTGAGTTGATATCAATATCGTAATAAAAACCATTTTCAATCGCCGGACCAACGCCAAATTTTGCTTCCGGATAAATTGACTGAACTGCGTGAGCCATCAAGTGGGAAGTTGAATGCCAATAAACTTCTTTTCCTTTGCTGTCTTCGAATGTCAAAAATTTAATTTTTGCATTCGAATCGAGTATGGTGTATAGTTCATGTATCTCACCATTGATCTGAACTGCTAAAGTCTCATCTGCTAACCGATTCGAGATAGATTTTGCAACCTCGAGGGCAGTAATCCCTTTGGAAAATTCTTTCGAATTGCCATCAGGGAATGTAAGTGTAATGTTTTCCATAATACTCTTATTAGTGAAAAAAACGGAAGGATTTCCGGTATATGTGGGCTCTATAGGATTCGAACCTATGACCTTCTGCACGTCAAGCAGACGCTCTAACCAACTGAGCTAAGAACCCAAACTCTAAAATCACAACGAACAAAATTCAAATAAAAAAGACTAAACCTTTTTAGATGACCAATCACTGAAAAGTAAAAAAGTCAAATGTTGGAAGCCAAAACTTTAGGAACAAAAAATTTGACTTTTGACTTTGACTTTTGACTTTGACTTTTCATCGTTTTTTGTACCGAGAGCCGGACTCGAACCGGCACGTCCCAACGGGACACAGGATTTTAAGTCCTGTGCGTCTACCAATTCCGCCATCCCGGCAGAAAAGTCATTTTTTACTTGTGAAATATATTAAAATAGACAAAAACTACAAACTGTAACCATGGTGTTTTATCTCTTTACCTTGTCTTTTTTACTGCTTTTTATTTTGTGTATACCCAGATGTCTGTAGAAGTGAGTTAACATCTTCTCTCAGCTAACCTTGCCTTTTCACTCTGAATAGATTTTGCCAAGAGAGCTAATCACAGAGCGAAACATGCGCAAGTAAAAAGTGGAAGTATAAAGTTAAAAGTGAATTGGTACCTCAAAACAAGAAAAATATCATTACATAAAAAAGAAAGTTTTACATTTCGATACTATAGAAAATCTCCTCAACCAATGCCATTTTATCAACCTGTTATTTCATCGCATCGCTTAACAGGGTAAAGCTATACCCTTCCTTTTGTAAAACTTTGATGAGCTCATCTTGGAGAGTATTGCCAAAAACAATTTGCAAGCAATCATAGCGAGGGCACCAGATTTTTTTGGTGGCACTTCAAGGCAAAACAGTATAATTATGAACCTTGTGTATGACAATCTTCTAAAAGGCAAAAAAGCACAATGGTTCTGTAATTCAAAAGTGGTTCACTCAATGGGCTATGTTCCCGACCTTGCCAAAGGAACAGCTTTACTTGGAAATACCCCTGAAGCCTTTAATCAGGTTTGGAATTTACCAATTGATCCCCAGAGAATTACTGGTGAAGAGTGGATAAATCTTTTTGCTTCAACAATGGAAACAAAAAATAAATATACTGTTCTACCTAACTGGCTGGTAAGCGGTCTTGGTCTTTTTGTTCCAATAATGAGTGAATTGGCAGAAATGAATTATCAATACGACAGAGACTATTGCTTTGACAGCACTAAATTCAACGACTATTTTAATTTTATACCGACACCTAATGCAGTTGCAGTAAAACAAGCAATTGAACAAATAAAAAATACAGACAAAATAGATGATAAGAGAACAACGACCCGCTAACATTGTATAAGCGATAATGCGGGCTAAATCGCTAAAATTGAGTATTTTTGCATCTATCAAAGTTCAGTGCTGGCGGACAGGGAATCGCTACGAAATCCCGCATTACGCTTATACTTGACCGTTATCGCCAAGTGTAAGTGCGAAAGAAGCGACATACATAAATTGAAAGTAAACCATTGTGAAAGGACAGAAAAACGAAATATTGACAAGACACGGGAGCCGACACACGACTGAAATAAAGATCCGTAACAATAAAAAAAAACGGAACAATATCGAAACGCGATATGAATAAAAAACTTAAAAACTAATCATATGCCAATTTATATGGATCGTCACGATGTATCCGAAACAGTTACAGCAGAGAATGTAGCACAGTTACATCAACAAGATTTAAAAATACAACACAAATTTGGTTGTAGAGGATTAACCTATTGGTTTGATGAAAAAAGAAAAACGGCATTCTGTTTAATTGAAGCGCCTAACGAGAAGGCGCTTATAGAAATGCACAACCAGGCTCATGGTCAGGTACCTCACCAAGTAATAGAGGTGGAGGCCAGCATCGTCGAATCGTTTTTAGGCAGGATAGAAGATCCGGAAAAAGCACAGAATACAAATCTGAATATCATTAATGAACCCGCCTTTCGAACAATAATGATGGTTACTATTGAGAATCACTCTTTTAAAAGTTTTGATCCTTTTGCTATTATTTCAAATGTGCAACAAGTATATAAACAGATAAATGCAATTTTGAAATCGTTTAATGGAAATATTGTTCAGCAAAATGAGGATGGTTGTTTAATTTCTTTTCGAACAGTTACTGAAGCGGTTTTATGTGCTTTACAGATACAAGAAAATTATAGGATTTTCAGAACCCAGTATCAGATTAATTTTACAGAATTATCTATCGGATTGCATGCCGGACTCCCGGTAACCGATAAAAAATTAATCTTTGAAGACACTATTAAATTGGCTCAACGAATGTGTTTTATTTCTGCTGCCGAGGTTGTCTTTTCAAATGATGTACGGCTTTTGTTTGAAAGCGAGAATGTTGGCGAAGTTTTAAGTGGAACCGATTTACATACGTTAACTCCAGCGGAAGAAAAATTTCTTAATGGTTTAATGGAGTTCACTGAGGCATCGTGGCAAAATACCGAATTGAAAGTGAATGATTTCGAAAAAAATATTGGAATCAGCGAATCAAAACTCTATCGGGAGATGATTCGGTTAACTGGGAAATCACCGAATGTTTTTTTACTTCATTTCAGGCTTCGTAGATCATTACAAATGCTGCTAAAGCAAAAGGGGAATATATCTGAAGTAGCTTTCGATTCGGGATTTAACAGCCCTTCCTATTTTACTAAATGTTTCTGTAAAAAATACGGAATAAAGCCTTCCGAATTGATGCGGTAATAACCTGTTTTTTCTTCAATTTGAACGAAACGTTTCCCTGATCCAAAATTGTTTGCATAAGAACCAAATGTGATATTTTATAACAATTGGTTGCCATAAATTTGCTATCAAATATTTAGGAGTAAATTTTTATGAAAAAACAATTCTCAATTCTATTAGCACTTTTATCAATCAACATCATAATAAGTGCACAAACCACGCCCACAGAAATAAAAACACTTTATGAAAGATTGGGTGGAACACCAGGCATAACAGCTATTGTTGACGATGTAATTGAAGCGCACATGAACAATTCAGAAATTAATGCACGTTTTAAACCTTTGCAGGATCAACCGGAGCGATTGGCAAAAATCAGGCAAAATACCATCGATTTTTTTAGTGCAGGAAGTGGAGGTTCTGTTGAATACAATGGCAGAGATATGCTGACCACTCATAAAGGGATGAAAATTAGTGCTGGTGATTACATGATTGTAATTGACGATATTATGGGAGTTTTGGAAAAACATAATATTGACGAGGAGTCTAAAAAAGATGTGCTGTACATTCTCTGGTCGTTAAAACAAACAATAATTTCTAAATAATTTAAAACGGAGGATAAAAAATGAAAATTGCGAAAGAAAACATTGAAGTAAAATTGGAAATTCCCGGCGCTGTTATCCGTCAGAAAACAGAATTTGGTGATGCATCCGGGTTAGGTAAAATAAGCGGAGAGTATTTCAGCCTTTCTGCAGGAGTAGATACCACCCCGCTTTTTATGGGACTTGAAGGAAACTTATGCCAAAGTCCGCACTGGGGTTATGTTCTGGGAGGTGAACTTACAACCACTGATGCAGAAGGCATTCAGGAAACTGTAACCGCTAATGATATGTTTTACTGGCCGCCCGGGCATAATGTCAAGGTCAATGCTGATGCGGAGATAATCATGTTCAGCCCTCAGCATGAACACAGTCATGTAATCAATCATATGATTGAGAAGACGAAAGGTTAAGATTATCCCCAAAGACGGTTAGTCCTGACAGTCATTTTATGGCAAACATGATAAGAAACTCGAAATATTTAGTTTTAACATACAAGTCCCTGATTATATTAAGAGTCAGAATAATAAAACTAACAATGCTAAATGTTGCTTTGAGTGTAATCAGACAAAAACAAATTAAAACAAAGGCATTAATATGAAACGAGGAACATTTATTTTATCTGCACTTGCTCTATTTCCATTGAGTATTTTTGCAAAAATTAAAACCAATATTTTTATGAGAACTGATAAAGGATTTAAAGTAAACGCAGGTGAAGCGAGATTTGGCGAACACTTCAAAATGAAAGGTGTTACACTGAACACATTAGACATCAAAATCTCCGGGG
>MNVA01000226.1 GCA_001871325.1 Ignavibacteria bacterium CG1_02_37_35 | reverse complement strand
TTTTAATGCGTCTAAACCGTTATATTCCCCTTGGAGATTTATATCCATTACGATAAAATCAAAATTTTGACTGGTGATAAGCGGAAGCGCTTCTTCAAAACTAACTGCAAATTTAATTTCTCCAAGCTCTTTCATCTGAACTTTGAAGAGGATTTGCGAATCAACCTGGTCTTCAATGTAGAGACAAGAAAGTTTGCGAAGTTCCAGAACTTTTTGGACTTTCGGGGCTTCGTGAAATTCTTCAACAATTGTTCTTCTAAGTCTTACCGGTACCTCCTCCACTTGCTGAGTAGGCGGCGGAGTAACTTTCTCAAAATCTTCACCGGACATTGTGGCATGTCGGTCAAAAGGTGTTTGCCTGGAATGAACTGGCTCACTTATTTGTGTTGTCTTCGGTACAAATTCATGCGTAGCAGTTCTATCATTAACTGTTTGTCTTTTTTGCTCTTCGATCTGTTTTTGAACTGGCTGCGTTCCAATTTGTTTTAGAGGAAAAATAAATCCCATTTCATAAGGAAGACTACCTTTTCTGGTTATTTCAACTTTACAGTTTAAGGTAGTCATAAGTTCACGTATTGACAAAATAGCAAATCGTGAAACGCCATAGGCACGAATTTGAGAAACATCAGCGTTTTGAATTAAAACAGGTTCAAGAGCAAAGAGTAATTTATCAGAAATACCAGCTAACTCATCCCGGATTGAAAAAATAAAATCGTTTTCATCGAGCTGTTCAACAGAGAAATAAAAATGGTTTTCATCACTTATTTTGGCACAAATACTTGCGATGGTGCCGAAAAACATTTTATACTTTTGTTCTACTCCTTCCAGCCAGAGCGGAGAAATTTTTGTAATGAGATTATATTTTTTGTGTCCTGGCTCTTCACTAAATTCTTGTTTAACTTTATCAAAAGTATCCGGCAATGAAAAAGTAACGGAGGGAGATTCATCTTCTTCTTTTAACAATGTGGAATACTCGGCAATAGAGTTCATCGTTGCCATCAATTCGCGCTGATTTTCTTGGATATAGGCTAATGCTTCTTTTTGATCTGAAGTGGGCGAAGGGATACTCTCTTTTACCTCTTGAAGAAATCCCAACATGACATTGATCGGAGTAAGAATTTCATGAAAGATAGTTGAAAGCTGCGAAGGTTCTAAGCGCTTACCAGATTTTTTCTCAATACTTGCAGCATTAATTTCTTTTGTGTCTGTTGGTGCAGGTTTAATCAAAATAGTATAAAATTCGGCAACGCCGATCGAATTTAGTTTCGGAATAACAGTTAGTTCAGCGGGAATAAATATTTTTTGAGCATTTTTAATTTCAACCTTGAGTTTAGTAGAAGTTGAAAGATTAGCTGAAAATATCTTTGAAGTAATATTCGCACGGTCAGCATCACTAAAAAGTGAAATAAGTGAATTTCCGACTAAGCTCGTTTTGTTTATCCCCACAAAAAGAACAATATTTTGATTGACCGATTTGATAAAACCCGAATTATCTGTCACTGCAATTAATTCGTTAGTTTCATCAAAAACAGATTTGTAGAGGTTAAATTCATTTTCTTTTTCTACGCTTGCAGAAATATTCTTAATGATGGTAAAGTGCGCTTCCTTTTTTTCAAAGGTGAAGACTTCCTTAAATATTTCTACCGTAATAGTTGAGCCATCTTTCTTTTTATGATTGAATGGACCGGAAAAAATTTTCTTTTTATCTTGCACCGGGGTGTCGAGCAAGGTTTGAATATCTTCTGGCGAATATAAGTCGGTAAGATCCATTTGCAAAAATTCTTCGTGTGAGTATCCATAAAGCGAAATTGCAGCATCGTTTGCTTCAAGAAAACGAAGATTTTCTGCGTCATAAATCAAAATTGGATCCGGTAAAGATTTTATTAGTACGTCAAACATTTTTCCTCTTGTTTTAATAAACGCTTCAAAATCATCAAAAGCATCAAGAAATTCTACGACCAAAAAATAAGCATTTGTTTCAAATTTGTCACTATTTAATTTTTTAATTTTTGCTTGAAGCTGTCGCACAGTTGTTCCGTTACGGAAAGGTATTGCAATAGAAAGTTCCTCGATGTTTGCTTTTATTGCTTCCGCAATCTCCTTCGCAACTGATTGCGGAAAGATCTGGTTCAAGTGAACACTTTCCCCAGTGGAAAAATCAAGTCCGACTAATTCAGAAAAAGGAACATTCACTTTTTCAATTCTTGCCTGTTCATTAAGAATACAAACGGGAAACAAGATCGAATTTATTAAATCTTGGGTTGAATAACCCCCACCTTGTGATGGAGAAAATTTATCCTGTGTTTTTTCTTTTTGAGCAATCCCCAATTCCGCTATAACCTTGTTATCGGCATCGAGCAGAGGAATTACGATAGACTGATATTCATGGTAACTTGTAAAACCTTTTGCTGGAATCCCCTTGATAATTAGAGTGTTGCCCGTGGTTTTTAGAAAGGATTCCATCGAATTATAAAAATCAAGATTAAACGATGGGAGAAAAAACTCTTCTGAACGTCCCTCTACCTGGGGAATTCTTAATCCTAATGTTTCGGCAAAATTTTGGTTGACTAAGAGATACTTGTTTTCACTGTCTTTTAGCCAAATCAATTCCTCGAGATTATTGATGGAAACTTGCAGTTTGTTCTTCCCAAGAAAAGTAAAAGGATAATTTGACTGAATTTCCATGATGGTAGCGAGTATATCAGGATTCGAGAAAGCCGCAGAAATTTCTTCTGTCGAAAGATTAAATTGAACTGTTTTCCCTTCAACGCCTGCCGCATGTTCACTCTTATCAAAATGAAGAAAATAAAAGTTATTACCTTCATGCTGATAATTATTTATTTGGAAGTGCAGTTGATATTCTTGCTTCGTATGAAGCCTGAATCTCCCTTTCTTTTCTACCGGGAATATTTCATACTTTAAGTTTTCTAAGATATCTTCAATGTGTCCCGCTTCGTGTTCATCGAAGATTTCTATAATATTTTGGATCTCATCGGTGAGTGAGAAAACAGCGATTGATTTATCATTCCTATACAGTAGATCCCCTTTTTGATCAATCAAAAAAAACGGATCCCTGATAGTTCCAATCAGAGTCTTTATTAGCTCAAGATGTTCTCTATTAATCGTAGTGTTCATCGTAATTGCTTAATATTCTCACTTAGAGGGATTCTTTATTGTAATAACATTGGAATAGCCAGAAAAAACTATCCCATCAGTCGCTCTAATTCTGTAGGCGTATGTTTTACCTCCAACCGTAGAAGCATCAACAAATTCTGCAATATCCTTATCACTTACAGCAATCTCTGTAAAATCTGCAAGTGATGTATCACTTGCTCTTTCAACACTAAAATTGACCTCGTTATTTGAGTTGTCTCTCCATGTCAAATTGATTGTGTTGTTTGGACCATAGTATGCCTGAAGGTTCGATGGAGCATTAATTGACACCGACTGCACATTAGCAGAAACTTCATTTGTGTATCCTGAAAAATTAATGTTGTCCGTAACCCGAATTCTATAATAATAGGTAAGACCAAATATTACATCCGCATCATCAAATTGAGTTTCATCGGCTTGGGCTGAGCCAATTATAGAATAAGTTAATGAGGAAGCGGATCTTCTTTCTATCAATGTTTGAGTTTCATTTGTGTTGTTATCAACCCAGACTAATCGGACAGTTTTTGAGTTAAGATTGATTGTCCTAAGATTTTGAGGAACTAGAAGATCATAATTTAAGGTTTTAGTGCTAACTTCGGCGGACGTTACAGAATCATCGTTTGACACTGCTTTTATACGGTAGATGTAGTCTGTGCTAGGAACAAGTCCGTACCCAGAATCTTTGAAAGAAGTGACGTTGAAGGGAAGGATTCCAATTTGTTCATAATTAGAGTAAAGAGTCTTCCTTTCAATTTTAAAATAGTTTTCGTTATCTGAGTTGTCTTGCCAGTTCAAGAAAATCTTTCTTGATCCTAATGCAACAGCAGAGACATTTGTAGGAGCAAGGATTGTTCCACCTGATGCACTTCCGGAACTTGAGACTACGTTTGATGAAGGAGATTCTCCCCTCTCATTATATGCAACAACTTTGTAAAAATAAACAGACAACGGGTCAACGGATTCATCATTCGCATTAAAACTTTTTGCAGCGACTTCTTTAATCTTTGCATAGATTCCAGTCGTTTCGGTTTTTCGGTAAATCCTAAAACCATTAAGATTCAAATAGTCATGTTTCCATGAAAGGTTGATTATAGTTGGTGATAATTTTTGCAGAGCCAATTCTGTTGGCGCTTTTGGGGGGACAATTACTTTAGCAACAAAGATGTTTGTTTGTACCGGGCTGTCAGTAGACTTTCCGCTTGTATCATAAACTCTTAAGAAATATTTTATTCTTGTTCCCAGATAGGTCGAGTCTATCGTCCAGAGAATTGTAGGACTTGTGGTAGTAACTGTATCATAATTTATTAATGTTTGATAAGTACTATCCACCCAAAGTTCTACTGCCCGAACCTTAACATCATCTGTAGCTTTAAAAAGAAATTCGTTACTCCCAAGTTGGAGCGTATCATTCGTTAGAGGATACAGTAAAGTTATAGTTGGATTTTGACTATCTCCCGTTGTACCTGTTCCGGCTGAAGTTGGAGAGGTTACAGCTTCAACACACCCATAATAAAAAAGCGAAACATTCAAAAGGATAAATAAAATTCTTTTCATGACAAATTTCCTGATCAAACTTTTGGTTTATCGTAATCAACGTAATAGATTCTTGTTTCACCCGGTTTAAATTCCTTAATTTTAAGGTACAGCATGTGGGTTGCCGGGTTAAACGAAAATGCAGGCTGAATTGTTCCAATTATCTCTGAAGATATTTCGATATTTGTTACATTCATTTGCAAGTCAATTTCGAGCATTATTTCTGTTAATTTTTCAATACCCGGGTTACTAATCGAAACGGTAACGCGTGACTCCCCTCGTGGTTCAACCCGCATTTCAACTTTATTTTTCTTCACCCACCAATTGTAAATCTCATTTCCCGAGGCAACCCATATTTGTTTTGAATTGATATATTTTAACAAATCCTTTAAAACAGAAATATTTTGCGGCTGACATTGAAATTCTGTATGGAGTTTAAAAACATACAATCCGCCTTCAAATAAGACCCTATCTACATCTTCTTTGTAGGTATAAAGTTGAAACTCTTGTTGTGTCAATCCGAAATCTCGAATTACTTCATAGTCATCTCTGGCAGTTTTGGTGATTGAAATAACTGTGTTCTCGCCTTTGATAATAACTCTGGGAACCGACCTGTCCGTTAGAGAATCAGTGAGAACATATTTGAACTTGGCTTCTGCAATTGCGCGGAGGCTGTTATCATCAAAAAGACCATAATAGGGAAGTAATCCGTCAGCGTGAACTCCTTTAATCACTTCAATTTGTGTATTCGCTTGTCTGACTTTTTTCGTTTGTGTATCATAGTCATCAAGTTTATTTGTAGTGTCATCTACTGAAGCTTTAAATCCGATATCCACTATCGCACCTATATCGCCATAAGAAGCAATTGTTTTGACGAGGTCGTTATAATTCGAAACTTTAGCGGGGTCAACAAAAAAAGTTGCTTTAATTCCTTCTGCTTTCAAGAGAGATAAAATATTTCTCACATTCTGTGGCTGATCACCAACCATAACCGCCAGCATGGCTGCTGCTTTGTACTCTTGGGGCCAATCTTTAACATAGGCGAGTGGTTTATATCGCAGCCAGCTCAAGGCATTGTGAAAAAGACGATCAAAGAAGATGTAATCTTCCTGTATTCCGATAACAGAATTAATTTCAAACCCCATCCAAACGAATCGCCCTTTTCCGTATGAACCGTAAACTATTCCCCCGCTTTTTTTAACTTCTTCACGAACCAAGCCATCTTGCAAACGATAGTTATACCAAAAACTTACTTGAGTGGAACGCGGTTCCAATACCTCAACTTGAATCGGTCTATCCCACGTTGCAACTTTTAATGGATATCCGGTAGGAATATTTGCAGTAATTGGTAAATTCCCTCTTAAGGTATGAATTTTAGTTACTTCATCCCTCTCAACTTCCTTAATAAATTTCATTCCAAAAACTTCGTTAAAAAATTCCCAGCCTCTCCATTTGCCATCTGCAGAAAAAGAAGCCGTTCCGCTGGTAGCAAAAACAGAGCCGCCTCCGTCAATAAATTTTTTGATGTTGATAACTTCTTCGTCACTTAAAGCCTGAGCACCGGGAAGGATCAAGATTTCATACTTATAATGTTTCCCCTTTTCAATGTCATTGTCTTGAATAATATCATAGCTCAATGTGTAATTGTTTAAGAATTTTTTCCATGTTGTTATGTTGTCACTCGTCCATGTACTGCCTGGAGGAAGTCTGTTCTCGGTATATTGTGAATAAAGAATAGCTATTTTATTTCCTTCCCCGGCAACGACTTTTTTAATTGAATTAACATCAGTAAATGCTTCCTTATAACTGAATCTCCCCATTACTCCTTTGAGTATCAGCAGATAGACGACAATAGAGGCAAGCATAAAGAGTGTGCCTAAAGAAAAAACGATCAAAGAGTTAACCGTAAACCCTTTGTTTTTCGTTACCTCCACTTAACCGCTCCCTGGCTTTTAACATTTTCTTTAGCTGGAACATAACCTTCACTCGTATATTTCATAAATTTCTGATCACCGGTTTGTGCAGTCATCGTTTGCTGATGCGCTTCTGCCCGTTTTGGTTGATTGTATTGCTGTGCTGGCGGAGTATTCCTTGCCGGAACTGGTTGAGGACCAGCCTGCGCTCTTTGCTGAACAAATATCGGTTCAGATTGAGGACGGTAGCTTGGTTGAGAAGGGGTTCTTACCGGCTCGAACATAATTTGACCTGGAGCCTTCTGGTGTTCCTGAGCTTGCAACTGTTCGGCTATTAATTCAGGTGTTAGCAGTTCAGCTTGTAAAGTAGCTGGTTGAGATACTTCGACTTGCTGCCCTTGTCGCTCTCTTACTTTGTACAAGATATAAGCTCCGATTGCAAGAATAAAAGTACTTATTGTTGCCATTAAAATGATTGTTGCTAAAATAGGTATCAGTTCCATTTTTTCACCTTTACTATATAAAAATTACTCAGCTAACGGTTTTAAACCGATTCGTTCTAATTTTCCCCACTGCATCTCGAATCCTAAAAATTCTTCAACTGTGGACATTGCTTTACATATATCAATTGTTAAAACAAAAAACATACGGTAAACTATTGCATAGGGAATTAATCTAATTTCTTCTTTTTCAACTGCTATACAATAAAGCGCCGTGGACATATCTAACAATGCCAAACCAGCCCACCAAAAAAAGATCAGGGTTGAAAACCCATAAAATACAGCCGCAAAAATAAAGAAGAGATTAGAAAAAATATTCATTGTAGGCCAAATTAAAGCTTCATAAACCATTGTCCAAAGGACAAAAGTATCACCGAAATTAATTGTAGGGTTTACTAATAATTTTTTGTGCTTACGAATAGCTTGAAGGATTCCTCGAGTCCATCTGTAACGTTGTTTTAGCAACTGATGGAGTTTTTCCGGGGCTTCTGTGTAAGAAATGGCACGCGGTTCATAGAAGATTCTCCAACCATGTGCAAGAATTTTTAACGTCAAATCAGCATCTTCAGCAAAAGTATCACTTGAATAATAGCCGGCATCTTCAATTGCTTTTCTTCTAAATAAACCCACCGGGCCTGGAATAATATTTACTAATCGCATAAAACTTTGAGCAGCTCTTGCCATATTCAGTCCTTCGATATACTCAAGAGCTTGTAAATCAGTAAAGAATTTTCTTCTATTCTGGACTTTTACATTCCCTGCAACGGCGCCAATAGACGGATCAACAAAATGTCTCACAGCAGCCCTAATGCAGTCTTCAGACAATTGAGAATCTCCATCCATACAAAGAACTACTTCTGCTTTAGAAAAACTGATTCCGGCATTCAAGGCTTTTGCCTTACCACCATTAGGTTTATTAATTACGGAGACTTTGACATCTCCGAATTTACCTTTTTTGTAACCAACCATTTGCTTTGCTACTTCATAAGTATCATCAGTTGAACCATCGTTCACAACAATAATTTCATAATTTGAATAGTCCAAATTCAGTAACGATTGGACTGAGGCTGTTATCACTTTACCTTCATTATAAACCGGTACAATAATGGAAACAAAAGGATAGAATCCTTCTTTTCTGTTAAAAGTATAATTGTTAATGTAAAGATAAGCCATTACCAGGATTGAAAAGTATCTGAAGAGTAGTACGATAAGAAAAATAAAAAGAGATACGAGTGTTGAGTACTCTAAAAGTGACCCGAACGATAGTATCGTAAAAGGAAGAGTAAAATAAATAACTCCAATTAATGCTAAAGAAATAAAACCTGTACTGAAAATTCTTTTGATCAATAACCGCCCCCTATCTTCCTTCACCGCTTTGGAAGTTTGGGTATTTGTTAACGTTATTGACGTCTTCCTAATATTTTGTTTTAAATTCATTCAAGTAATTCTTTATGTGTTATGGAGTTGACCAACTCTTATGCCACAAAAAAAATACTCTTTTTAGGATAAAAAGGGAGATTACATTCTGGAGAAGTGTTTCAGAATAGGATAAATCAAAAAATATGTCTCAAAATCTTACAGTTTTTAGAAACTCCAATAGGCTGAAAGCGAGGTAGAGACCGAACTATAGTTATAATCATATCTAAAAGTGCTGCCAAAACCAATTCTGCCGTTAATAACTAGACGAGAAATGGGGGTATAACTTCCTAAGATATAGAATTCCCTTACCATGGAATCACCCGAGGGGATATAACCGATTTTTCCCCCTACCTCAATTTTTAGTTCATCTGTTTTTTCAACGACTGCTTCAGCCCAAATGCTGTGGGATTCGAAATTTTGGGGTGCATAATAAATAGCTGTAGTAGTACCCGCAAAGTAAGGGACAAATCGGTATTGAGCATAATAATATTCATAACCGAAATAAACTTGATCATAAAACTTCTTCCCTATCCGCAATTGAAGATCATTCCCTTCGTTGCCGTCCGAAAGTGCGATATAGCTATAATAGCCCGATAATCTTAAATGATTTTTAAATTCATTTTGCCCGTTAAATTTATATACTTTCGCGGTATAACGATTATTAACTAAATGATTTGAAAAAATTGCTAATGAAGCATCCGTATCCTCATAAGTCAGAGAAGCTGAATAGACATCTTTTTTCTCCAACCGAATCAGAAAGTCGGAGACGGGACCTTTCCTTCGAACGGTGGAATTTATATTATATCCTCCAAAACTGGCACCGGCTAAGAGGTATTCTGAAATTTTAAAATACAAACTCCATTTGAAAGTAGTCAAGTAAGAAGTTGCAGTGGGTGAAATAAAATTGGTCCTCTGTAGACTAATTGCCCCCGAAAGAAATGCAATCAAACCAAGTTCAACACGTCCGCCATAAGTTTTAACATCGAGACCTTGATTATCTTTGTAAAAGAAAAAGTAAGGTGAAAGTCCCAAATAATTGGGGAATGTAGCTAAAAATGAATTAAACCCTGTTGGAGGGAGCCAACCTAATCGTTGATTTAAAATTGCGATTTGTACTGAATCGGATGTCGAGTCTAACAAAGCAGAGTAAATCGCTTCTGCTTCACCAAACATTTTATTTTGAGAATAAGCGTCTCCGACAAGCACCTTAAGATCAAAATTCTCAGGCTGCTCATCCGATAATTTTTTAAATTCTCTCAGTGCATTTACTGAATCACCGCTGTAATAATATGCATTTGCCCTCGATAATGCTACATCAAAATCATAATTTTGGTTGAGAAGCTGATCATAAATTGAAATGGCTGTTGTATAATTTTTGGCGCAAGTTTGTACGTCTGCATATTCCTTTTGATAAATATTTGCGTTGTCTGTTTTAGAAAGGAAGTCATCATATTTTGTTATCGCTTCATCGCATTTCGCATCGTAATAATAGTTTCTCCCCTCATAGAGAATACCAAAAAGTTGATCCTGTTCTTCACGCATTTTGCGGAATTCTATGCTTGTAATGAGTTGATTAACAGCTGCGTTAGTTGAATCAACGCTGTAAGCAGTATTTGCATATTGTTGGGATAGAGCAAAATCTTTTTTTTGCAAATATAGAGCTCCAAGTCCGAGCAAGGCTTCCAGACTTTTCGGATATTTGGTTAAATAATTATTGAGGTAAGTTTCAGCGGTATCCAGGTCTTTTTCCGTCCAAATATTTAATTGACCTCGAAGTAGTTGATAATCTAAATTTGCTGGTTTGCTTTTAAGGGCTGCATCCAAATTAGTATTTGCTTTTTCCCAGTTTTTGTTCCATGCGGAGTATTGTGCAATTTTGAAACTTACATCATTGTGCTCTCCTCCTGCAGATTGTTTATACATTTCTAAAATTACAATTGCACTATCGTAATCACTCAGGTTGGAGTATGCCTCCGCCAAATATAACGCAGCTTCTTTATCAGTAGGGTTTAGTTCAAATTTAATTTTGTAATCTTCTTTTCTTTTATTGAATAACTTTTCTCGCTCAATGGTGACCAAATCCCATAGCGTAATAAACTGTTCTGTTTCACCAAATTTAGGCTGCAAAATAACTAACTGTTGATAAGCCTCTGCATAACGATTGACTTTGTTTAGTTCGTTGACCAATGCAAATCTCGTTTCGCTATCGGCAGGATTTTTCTTCAACATTCTGTAATATTTGTCAATAGTGTATTCCGGAGGGCTCTGTTTTGCTTTGCGGTAGGTAGTATCATAAAAAGTATAGGTGTACCCTTTGTCTCGAGCCAAATCGTACCCATCCATTGCTTCTTTGAAATAAGGACGAAACGATAATGCCGTTTCAAAAGCTTCCAGTGCGATTTTTTTCTTCCCCAGCCAGAGCGTAAAATAACCATAACGACTCCACAAGCGGTGGTCTTCTGGATACCTAGCAACATAAATCTTTAGGATTTTTTCTCCCTTTTCAATATGATTATTGCGGGCAAGAATTTCAGTATATCGAATAATTTCGTCGGCTGAACCTTCTTCCCTTTTCAAATATTTATCATACCATTCTTCTGCAATCACCCATTGACCAAGGTGCTTGTAGCATTTTCCAATTTCTAAATAGTTTACAGGTTTCGTAGCATCTATCGCAATTTCTCTTCTATGTCCCTCAATTTTTAAATAAAGTTGGTCATACCAGTTTTTAGTTGCACGGGCTAAATTTTTAGATACTTCTTGATTATTGGGAGCTACTCTTCTAGCCGCCCGGAAATCAAAAACGGCTTCCATAAGCTGATCTCTTTTTTCGTAGGATAGTCCGCGAAGATTGTATCCTTCAAACTCTTGGGGAGCTGCAGAAACTACTTTATTCAAAAGATCAATAGCTTCACCGTATTTGCCGATATTCATCTGGCGGATTGCTTCACTTCTTATTTGATCAACTTTCTTTTGGGGAAATAAACAAACGGATAATGCAAGTACTAAAAATACTTTAAGAGTAATCCTTTTCATGGGAGATCTCATTATCGTGATGGTTCGTCTTCTAAAATTTCATGCAAAATATATTCCGCATTTTCAACCTTATCATTTACTTGATAGGTGCATGCAAAAACATAATTCATTATTACATCCTGAAATTTAGGATCAGAATTGGGCAGGTTGCTCTTTATTTTAGAAACCAACTCGTTTAAAGTTTTATCATCGGCTTTACTCATTAAAATTAATATTTTGTTCCCCACAATACAGAGTTTATCCTTTTTATCTGTGGATAGCCGGATAGCATTCTGAAGTTGGTTTATTGTTAATATTTTTTGACTCTCGGCGATCTCATCAAGTTTGATTGAAAAAAGTGTAAATGGCTGCCCGGTACTTTTATATAATGCGATTTGATTATTTAAAATTAAAGTGAAATCATTAATATCATACAGGTTTGAAAAGGAGAACTTCTCGGGCACGGTGTCGATGTTTGTCAATGGTTTATATTTAGAAGATTGAGATGTTGGCGGCTTCAAAGTACTTTGTTCCTTCTGCAATTCAACTGTATTTAATATAGGAAAAGGATTCTGGAATTTCGGAGCCTGCTCAAATTCAAAATAAACTCCTTTGTAAGGCTCAATGTAATAATCTGTAACAAACTGCCCTTCAGTATGACCGATATTTGGAGTAATAGTAGCCCTTCCACTTGTAGATTTGCCGTCTTCATCGGTTTGTTTTTGCAAGTAAATTACTGCCGTAGAATGTTGAACTATTCCGTCAACAAGAAGTTGTGCAAATGGAGTCGCCGGTTCAGCTATAACAAAAAGACTTGTAACATTTTTTTCTTCAATTGATTCCATAGTTCGTAAGAAGGTCTGCTCTAAAGCTTGTGGGTTTTCAAATCCTATAAAATGAGTTAATTCATCAAATATTAATCTATTTGGTTGGTATTGATCAACGACTGTAACAATATCGTTAAAATATTCAATTAAAAAATTATCGGGATTGCTTGATTCATAGATTTCAGTTGGAGGAGCAACACGCACAACAATAACTAAATTTTGATTCATATAAGATTGCAAATCAAAATCTATAGAGGCGGCATGTATCATCAGATCTTTAGGCCGCATACTTGTAAAGAATAAACAAACTTCTTTGTTCTTGGCGCTCTCCATCGCATACTGAAGCCCTATTAAAGTTTTACCGGATTTTCGCTGCCCGATTAATAGATACGTGCCGCCGCGATAGAATCCTCCCCAGGCTTTATCCACAAGACTAATACCGGTTGGTACTAAATTTAATTTTTTCATTGCAGTTTCTTTTTTTTCATAATAAGATGTAACAAACGTTGTGCCTGAATAATCTTCATTTATTAACTGTTTTGATGAAGAAACTGATGGCGTTTTGTCTCATTCAGAGATTTATAAGTTGAAATGCTTCAAAATAGAACAGCGCTACCTTGCCAACAATCCAAAGACAAAAATTGCTGTTGCGTTCGATATGATAGTCGGTTCATTAGTGATGTAGTCCGCTTCGTCATCGAAATAAAGAGTATTTTCACTATTGAATTCCGAATAACTATTGTCTGCCCTTTGAATTGAATAATAATCTAAGATGGATTTTGGTGCCGGTCCGGCAGATACTGCCCCCGGAAGATACCCGTTATGAAAATGAGCGATTTGCGAATGGAATTTCTTACTGAATTTTTTCCCAATATTATAGATGAACGAAACACCCCACGGATTCTTCCCCAAGATATAATCTCTCTGGAAAAATTTTAGCGTATCATATTCAGAACTTCCTGTCAGTTTTTTCCAAAGAATAGCTTGAAGCGCAATACCAAGAAATGTATTAGTTGTTCCCCATGAATAAACAGTCCCCTCTCCGAAAGTCATTTGAGTTTTATTAAGATTAAATGCATCAAGATTATTCTTCAGGTAGATAATAAACCGAGGGTTGTGTTCTGCAATTCGATACTGAGCTAAGGCGTCAATGTCTCCCCAACTCCACCAATAATCAGATTTCGCACTATCTCCATAAACAAATGCATCAGTTAAATACTTTGTGTCTTTCGTTGATTTATAAAGTTCTATTGCACCAAGCGCCAGTTTCCCCCAAAAACGTGAATCCTGGTACATCCCAGATTGAACAATATCTACATTTGGGACTTGATTGCGCACTTGATAAATTTCTTTTGAAACAGCTAACCATTTATCGGCATTTTGTTTATCCCCAAATCTGTTACGCCAGATTCTTGAAGCTAGTGAGAGGGTAGCTGAAACTAATCCGACCATATTTTTACCGATTCCGGTGTAGGCGGGTCTGTCAAATCGAAGTGAATCATTTTCCGGTAACCGCCAGGATTGAGTATGATCACGAGCATCCTGAACTTGAGTAACAAATTTATCCTTTTTGTAGCAGGCTCTCAACAACCAGTCTATCCCGACTCGAGCTTCTTCAAGGATATCAGGTGCACCATTTTTGTCATGATCAAATTCAAATTTAGATTTCTCGAATTCATAACTAAAAAGAAGTAAATATGTTGTATAAGCGGTAGAGTTAATAAATTTTATATAATCTCCCGCATCATGCCAACCGCCGGTTACATCAATTCCTCCCTCAGATTTATCTCCAATGACTTTGGGGGAATCGAACAAATGACATGGCTCATGCAGTAATGGATTGGTCGGACCACATCTCTGAACTTTTAGAAAGAGTAAAAGTGAATCGGTAATTCCTGCATAAATATCTTTTGAAATTCTAAAAGTAAAATATCTTTTATTCTCCACGTCGATGTGATAGACACCAACGCTCCTTATGAAGGAAAAATCAATCTGATAATTGTAGGGAAACATTCCCCATTTACCACGACTGGTATCAATTTTATTTAGATAAACAATCTTTCCACTCAGCGCATCAATAACACTGTAGGAAATATTAGAAAGGCTGCTTTTAGACATTATTATTGCGGTTTTTATATCATCGGGTAAAAATCCAACTTGATTCGCACGAATAAAAATATCGCTGCCGACCGCAGCACTGCAACTGAATTGAATTAAAGATAAAAAAACAATCACAAGCGAGAGATGATATTTTTTCAACATAAAGTGATCAGTTTAAACGATATATTTTGAGGTAGCTATATTTTAACAACGCCGATTCCCGGTTCCGTGGATAATGTTACTCTCCCATCAATAATCTTTGTTCCGGAAAAAATGTCGTTCCCGATCAATAAAGCTCCATCAAGGTCAGCCCAATCAACCATAGGGGAAAGTTGTGCCGCTGCGGAAATAGCGCATGAGGTTTCCGTCATGCATCCGAGCATAACTTTCATCCCAAAAGAACGGGCTAAAAGCATCATTTTATATGCTTCACGCATCCCTGTACTTTTCATCAATTTAATATTGATTCCAGAGTAAACACCTTTCGCTTTTAGAACATCAGGTAAACGTTGAACGGCTTCATCCCCAATAGTCGGAAGTGGAGAATGCTCCGTAAGCCAAGCGTTATCATCTATATTTTCTTTTGGCATCGGCTGCTCTAAGAATAGAATATTCCTCTCTTTGAGCCAATGTGCCATCTCCAAAGCAAAGTTTTTATCTTTCCAACCTTGATTAACGTCAACGGTAATTGGCTTGTCTGTCACCGAACGAATAGTTTCAATCATTTCTTTATCCGTTTCCCTGCCGAGCTTAACTTTTAAAATTTTATATTCATCCGCCTCTTTCACTTTTTGACGAACAACTTCCGGTGTGTCAATTCCTATGGTAAATGAGGTTACCGGAGCAACGGATTTATCAAATCCCCATATATTATACCAGGGCTGATTTATCATCTTACCAACGAGGTCATGTAAAGCTATATCCACGGAAGCCTTTGCGGCTTGATTTTTCAAATCAATTGAATCAACATAACTTAGAATTTTTTCAAGTTCAAACGGATTTTCAAATTGAGCTAAATTTACTTTGGAGAGAAATGCAGCAGCAGTCTCCTGGGATTCGCCGAGATACGGCGGCATAGAAGCTTCACCGTATCCAATAATACCATCATATTCGACCTCAGTAAGCATAACGGGAGTCGTAGTCCGCGAACTCGTAGCAATTGTAAAAACATGTTTCAACTTTAAGGTATAAGGGTGAAATCGCAATTGTATTTTTGATGATTTCATAGTGTTTGAAATTCCTTTTGAAAAAATGTTAACCGGAAAAGATGAACCTAAGATCGTTCCAAATGCAATTCCCGATGTCTTTAAAAAATTTCGTCTGTTTTGCTGCATGGTCATTCCTATTTATAAAATGGACTTGAATCTATTGATTTAACGCCATTTTGATTAAGTGAAGTAACAATTCTTTTTGCCCTCCTAAAAGTAGTTAACCGGTGGTTGCTAAAATTGTTTTTTGCTTTATCAAAACTGTTAATCATTACCCTCCCAGATGAATGAATAAAGTCATTTTCCCCCAGATAAATGGCAACGTGTGTAATTCGTTCTTTCCTATGATGATCACCTGGAAACCCGAAGAATAAAAGATCCCCTGGTTGTAGATTTGAAAAATCTTGATCTGTGTTTATCGTTTCACCAACGGACACTTGCTGAGAAGCATCACGGGGCATTACAATTCCGTTGGCGAATAAAACTGTTTTCGTAAAACCGCTGCAATCAAGACCTTTAGCTGATGTCCCTCCCCACAAATAAGGAATTCCCATAAATTTTTTTGCAGTAGAAATGATTCCCTCCGGTGTGCAAGAACGGTTTTTCAACCATTCAGAAAAAAGCCCTGCTTCGCTCTGCCGGATAAATGCCTCTCGTCCATCGGGAAATTCAACTTGATAATAATTATTACCGGAGGAGATAAGTTTCAATAAATTCCCAAACACAAGGTCAGAAATTACTCCGTTATTTTCATCTGATTTTTCGAATGCTGAACCATAATTCGTGGTGAAAATAATTTTTTCGGATCTTTTCCAACTCTCAGCCTCCACCTTAGAAACCCATTGGATTGCTTCACCATCTACCCAGCTAATATAATCATCCGGTGTCTGTACAAAGTACCAACCATCATCAGTCTTTTTATATAATTTTACAATCGTACCGAGCGTCGCCTGGGTTGCCAATTCCGCAGAATGTTCAGGTTTTGCGCGAAGATTTGCAACCGAAATATTTACAATACCGAATGTCTTTTCTCCAAGATTATCACCCGGTAACAATTTAATTTCATCTTTTATTTGTAATTCAACCATTTTTTTTAACAGATACTCTTTTGCCCCTGGTAAATTTGTTTCACCGGAGAGAACAAATTTCCCGGCAACTTCAGCTATATGAATATCAAATATTGCTGTCCGCTTATCCGGAGCAAAAGTATTTTTAACTTCGAGGATTTGCCCCTCGATATTTTTTATATCTGTTTGTGCGTTCATGGACTGTATAAGAATTAAAATAAAGAAAATGAGGACAAGAATTCGTTTCATTTAAAATCCGATTATTTTCAAGTGAAAGATAAAAATAAATTTCGAGATATTATTATCTTAACAGTCAATGATATTAAACCAAGACTTAGAAATATGAGTAGTGATCCATATTCCACTTGTATAAAACCATCTGTACTCTTAGAGGAGTAAACTCTCGGATGGTCATTATGGGGAAATGATTTTAGAATATCTGTCATCAACGAAAATATTTCTTAATTCGATTACGTAAAATTAGCGCCTCTATTAAATGAGAACTGATCAAAAAAGAGAAAAATATTCTCAAATCCCTGCTCAACGTTGAAACCGGTTTTAAGATTTTTTTATTTTTGTAAGGCTACGCAAAATCAAACTGTTTACCTCTTGAATAGCATTTAAGAAGTCACTTTACTCAAAATGAATCTTTCATATCCACGAGCTAAAGTGGTTATGTGAAAATAGCAAAGGTAGAGCGCGCATCATCTCGCTAATTGCCAGGGTCTGGTGATTCCCCGGTTTTTATGGGTGAACTAAATTTCGCTTTACAATTATCACACTAACTCTAATTCCCGTTGCTAATTCAAATTAATAACTCACGTTACGCAAAAGTGAGAAATTATATTGTAAATTGAAGCGAAGCTTCGATAAAATGCTTGTTTTTTACGAAGCTACCGCTTCGTATTACAAATTCTGCGTAAGGTGACTTAATAATCCGCGTAACATAAGTTTAGAATAGAAACCGTCTTCCTTCGGTAAATAAATTGAAACGGTTAAGAATATGGATTTTTATTATATTTCTATCGCAATTAATCGAGGGTTAAAAAAAACTCTATGTGTTCCAACCGAATCAACGGTTAATTGATTAACAAAATAAACTTGAGTAGAAATAAAATGGTGAATTAATGAACAGTAAGCTCCCTAACAGCGGAACAAGTATTTTCGCTGTGATGTCCGCAATGGCAAAAGAAAACAACGCAATCAATCTGTCACAGGGTTTTCCCGATTTTAATTGTCCCGATAAACTAATTGAGTACGTCCACGACTTTATGAAAGGCGGTTTCAACCAGTATGCACCGATGCAGGGAATTCCTGTTTTGCGTAAAGCAATTTCGGAGAAGATGGAAAAACTTTACGGGAAATATTTTAACCCCGAAAAAGAAATAACTATTACAGCAGGTGGAACTCAAGCGTTATTTACAGCAATTTCAGCTTTTGTTCATAAAGGTGATGAGGTAATTCTTTTTGAACCTGCGTATGATTCTTATCTTCCTTCAGTTTTATTGAATGGAGGAATTCCAATCCCGATAAAATTGGATGAAAAAAAATTCACAATTGATTGGGAGAATGTCAGATCCGTCTTAACCAGCAAAACAAAAATGATTATTCTAAATACACCCCATAATCCAAGCGGAACTGTCCTTCAGCAAAATGATATCGAAGAACTAATAAAGATTGTAAACGACTTTGATTTGATTTTATTGAGCGATGAAGTTTACGAGCACATAATTTTTGACGACGAAGAACATCTTTCATTTGCAAAATATGAAGAGTTAGCATCGCGCTCGCTCATTGTTTTTTCATTCGGAAAGACTTACCACACCACCGGCTGGAAAATGGGCTACGTGCTCGCTCCCGCCCTTCTAACGAACGAATTCAGAAAGGTTCACCAGTTTAATGTCTTCTGTGTTAATACTCCAATTCAACTTGCTTATGCTGAAATGATGAAAGACGAAGAACATTATTTGTCGCTTCCTAAATTCTATCAGCAAAAGAGGGATTATTTTATAGGACTTATGAAGGATTCCAAATTCACGTTGACACCTTCAAAAGGGACATATTTTCAATTACTCGAATATTCGAAATTATCAAATTTATCCGATATGGAATTTGCTAAATGGCTAACAAGAGAAATCGGTGTTGCGGTTATTCCCCTTTCGCCATTTTACTCAAACGGTACGGAAAGTAAATACATCAGGATATGTTTTGCGAAATCGGAAGAAGTGCTTAAAGCTGCCGCGGAAAAACTGAGTAAAATAAAACCTCTCTAAACTGATGAATCCTTCTCCCTATTCAGAAGAAGGATTCCAATATTTATAATTTGATTTCGCTGCCACACGCAAAACTTTTCTAATCTTTTTCAAAAATCAGTAATTATTCTAAAAAGTTCATTGTATGGCGAGATTCGTCTCAACTCTTAACAAAAAAAATCCCATAATATTGTTAACCGAAATAAATTTCACACGATAATTTGCATGCAGCCGCTTCAGGATGAGGTCCCTTGATAAAAACGTATGCATCTCACGCCTCCTCTTTTGAATCTTACGGAAGCATCACTTCATTGGCGCCCTGAATCAACCGGTATTTAGTTTTTACTGCTTCATTTTTTAGATAGCCTGAAGAAAATTTATCAACAATGACCTTTTCAATTGCGCCTAATATCGTCTTCTTTTCGATTGAAAATGAAAACCAACCCAATGCTTCAACAATAGAATTTCTTAATGAATCAGGTTGATTATTATCAAGCATGATTCCAACCAATTCCGGTATTGCGTCCCTAAATTTATAATTTCGAAATGTTTTGGCTTCCGAAATTCTTTTTTTCAGTTGTAAGGTATCGTTTTTAATATTTGGAATGATCTCGTCAAAAACCCATGTTTTATTTCTTTCGAGCGAAGGGATATAAAGTTTTTCAAGTTGATTTTTGTAGTCTGATGATGGAAGTTCTGCAAAATATTTTTTAACTTCATTCAGAGAACCATTAATACTAATAAAGCCAAATGCGCTTTTTCCATTGAATACAACTCTATCGGATTCATCGGTGAAAACATGCTTTGTTAAGACAGGTAAATACTTCACATCACCCACCTCCCCCATCCACTCAGCGGATTTTCTTCGGATGTATTCAGAAGGGTCATTTATAGATTTAAGCAGAACATTCCTAAATCCTTCGCCATTAATTTCAGCTAAGCTCTTCAATGCATGCAGCCTAACATTAAAAGATTTATCTCTCTGATAAATATCCACGAGTTCGTTTTCAAATTTACTTTTCAAATTATAAAATAAGATACGTACGGCTGTTCCCCTTAAAATATCGTCTTCATTTTTTAAGAGTTTACGCCAATCAGAAATAGTTTTTCTTCCCAAAACTAACATTTTGTTTAAATCATATTTTGAGTCTGAACTAAATCGGAATGTCGGATCACCTATTAAATGCGATTCTAAAAGATTGATCTCACGATGCCGCAAACCGACTCTTACTCCTTTATTTAGCCAGCCTAAAAATTCGTCCGCCCATTTATCCTGAAGGCAATTAACAGAATTACCTTCACCTGCAACGACATTCCCTTTACCGAAGACATATTCGCCGGCAATATATTCATCTAAATGAAATGAACCATTAAAACACTCGTCGAACAGTATAAACTTTGGTTGAGGTTTTATATTACGAATATCATCTAAATACATATCAAGCTTATAACCGAGAAGAGAATCAGCTGCGATAGAAGAATCACTGAAAGTGCCATCAAAAAAATATTCCGGGATAGTAAATTCTTTCATAAAATATTCTTTAGCTTTGTCAACCGGCTGCTTCCGTCTTTCTGCTGATCTTATCTTGCTTCTTAAATAAAGTTTAACCGCTTCAAGATTCTCATCAACATTTTGTGCAATGGGATAGCTCAGCAATAATTGCATATCAGTATCACCATGTGCGTGAAATAAAGCGATATCCAATCCTTCTTGTTGTAGCTCCCTTTTCAAGATTTCTTTCATCTCCCTATCCATCTCATGAAAAAGATTCTTGATCCTTCCGCCGGGAACAAATAATTCGGGAAACTGTTCTTGTAGTGAAAGCTTTTCATCCGACCAGGCTGTTAATGAATTTGAAATGTATCCGTGTCCAAGAAAAACTAAAGCGTTATCAACATAATTTTTCTCTTTTTTAATTTTAGCCACCCGGTTCAAATAGGAATTTATTATTTCGTATTTATTGATATCAGCGCCTGAAGGTTTAATCCTTGCAGAATAAATATCTCGTTCAATTCGTTGTGGAGAATCGGACAACAAAGCATAGTAGTGAGAAAGTTTGTGGATGCTGTCTTGCTTTAAATATTGAAATTTCAGATCAAAGTCATCATAAAATCTATCCGACGGAACAGAGGAACGGAACCATGGATATTTTTCCTCATCAAGCTTAAATGCCGAAGTCATGTGTTGTGCATTCCTGATCATCGGAATGGGAATTTCACCTATAAAAACGACACCTTCCAACGGAGGTTTTTGATTAAAAAGCCGAATTATTTCCTTCTTCACTTCGTCCGGATTTTTCCAATCGCTTACAAGAATGTAGGCTGAGAGTCCATCATCTTCGACTGAGTTTTTATAATTGATCACCGCATCTTTACAATTATTATAGGTTTTCAAATCAATTATTATGGCAAAAGCCGTGGCATGTTTCTTCCCCGGTTTTATTTCTTGAACTTGTGCAAATCCAAAGTGAAAAGAAACAATTAACAAAATGAATAGATATCTTACTCTTAAAAACATATTATCTCCTTTAACGCGACCAATAAACACAATTACTTAATTAATGCAGCTTTTTTAATTTGAACAAAATTACCGGAACGGAGCTGAACGATATAAACACCGCTCGACAAAGCCTTATGCAGTGTCTTATCCATGGTAAACTCAACATTATATTTCCCGGCAGTCTGAAATTCATTTACTAATTCCGATACTTCCCTTCCCAACACATCAAACACTTTAAGTTGAACATTCCCCGCATTTTTTATTTCATACCGAATTATGGTAGATGGATTAAATGGATTTGGATAATTTTGATGCATAGTGAAATCAGAAGTAATGCCCCTATCATTTATGCCAACCACAGGTTCTTCTCCCAAAATGTATCCGGCAGAAGTCCCGAAAAATGCCTGTCCTGCCGGATTGATTGCCGAGGCAAAAAAGTAAAACTGATCAAAAAATGTATCGTTTTTTAACCATGATTTTCCGAAGTCAGTAGTTTTAAGAATTACTCCGCTATACAAAGCAATATAACCTAAAGAATCTCCTGAGAAAGCAATTTTGTAAAAACCTGAATCAATATCATTTATTCCATGATTTAGATAAGCCCAACTTGCTCCTTTATCAGTTGTTGTGCAGATAAATCCCTCTCCGATCGCCATCGCTCTATTTTCATCAATTTTTGCCAGGTCTTCAAAATCTCTTTTGGAGAATTCAATAGGAAAATCGCTTAGCGTTGCCGGATTCCATGTTGCGCCGCCATCAATGGTTCTTTCAGTCCATAGATCAGGACCGAGGATAACCGCGTTATTTTCATCAAAGGAAATGAGATTACCTGAAATATATCCCGGACCCGCAAATAATTTTGATTCAGTCCAGTTATCTCCGCCGTCAGTAGTCTTATAAACATGATACTCACCATAATCATTAAGACTGCACCAGGCATAACCGGTATTGTCATCACCAAAATCAATTCCTCCAACGAGGTTTCTCGAGCCTGGCTTGACCGGTGGCAGTACAGTTTGCCAGGTGGTCCCAAGGTCGGTTGTTTTAACAATATGACTATTTTCTTTGAGAATGAAACCATTGTTATTAGCAGTAAAAATCATTGCTCCAGAATTATTTTTCCCGGCGCTGGATAAATAGTTCCATGATCTCCCCGTTCCATCAATACTAAGAAAAACATCACCGTTTCGAGTAACTGCAATACCTTTTCCTCCTGCAAAACTAAAATTTACTATTGAAGATGGTGTTTTCTTTGAAGAAGATTTCCAGGTAATCCCAAAATCATCCGAATAAATTACTTGACTTGAAGTACCGAGAATCAATAATCTATTATCAATACCTACGATAGTTTGTAATCCAAATGCGTAATCCAAAACTTCATTTGTCCACGTCTCACCGCCATCTGTAGTTTTAATGAGAAATGCTTTACTAAATCCGTCACTTCCAACACCTATTCCTTCAAGATCATTTTTGAAGTAAGCGTCTTTTACTCTATCATATACAGTAGTAAATGATTGACTCTTCTTAACCCAGTTAATACCGCCATCGTTTGATTTGTATGCCGGTAAAATTAAACCGTTAAATTCATTTCCTTCTCCAATAGCGATAACATCAGAAGAATTCAGCCACTTTACATATTTTAACATTCCAAAAAAGTTATCATTTATTGTAGTAGAGAATTTCCAGGTTTCACCGCCGTCGGTAGAGTACTTCTGAACATCTTTTTTATCACCGACCAATACTCCGTTACTCCCGTTAAAATCAATTGCATACCACCGCCTTGCCGTAGTTGATATCAGCGAATCTTTTACCGACCAACTTGTGCCACCATCAGCGGTTTTAAGTAAATAGATTTGCTTCAACTTTCCGGCAATAATAAATCCGGTATTTTGATCAATGAACTTCACTAAATCACAAATGCTGAAAATAATGTTTGGTGAAGCTGCTCCATAATTATATGAATTCCAGGATTCCCCGCCGTCAGTTGTTTTCAGGACTGTGCCGATTAATGTTGCAGTCCAACCGGTATTTGCATCTAGAAAAAAAACTTTAACTAAATCAGCTGTCACTCCTGAGTTTTGCTCTAACCAGGTTTTGGTGCCATCGGTAGTTTTGTAAATCAATCCTTTATTACAGTTTGAAGTGATATCCCCAAAATTTCAGCAATTTCCGCGTACTCAAATCCATCGAACCTGCAAAGCACAAAAACGGCTCTACATCTTTCCGGCAGCGAACTGACGGCTTTTTGATAGTCATCAAGCAAAAAGAGGTAATCAACATCAGATTTACCGTTTCGCCGGTCTGCGTGAAATTCATCAGCTTCATGGGTTATCTCTTTAGGCGTTCTTTTGGTGTGATTGATCGCCAGATTATGGGCGATTTTATAAAGATAAGCTTTCCCGGATAGGGTCAGATCAAGCCGATCAGCATTTAACCAGAATTTAATAAATGTTTCCTGCGTTAAATCTTCGGCGGTTGCGCGGTTATAAACAAATTTAAAAAGATAATAAAATATGGAAGGTTGAAATAAGTAGAAGAACTCTTTGAATGCTTCTTCATCTCTTTCCTTTATTTTGCCCAACAAAAATAAGACTCTATTATTGTCAATTTTAATCATATTTTTTAGCTGAGATAGGGCAATTAAAATAAGTACAACTATGGTGCTGAATATAAAGATATTTTAAGAATACTCAATAAGTGGATCGAAGTTGTTGCAAGTTGATGCACTTTACTGAATTGAATCACGTTTATCAATTCATAAGTTCCGTTCATCACTCAAGTTTTTTAAGTTCCGCACACAATTCTCTTGCGTTTAAGAGTGCAAGCAGTTTCTCAACTTGCTCTTTGCTTCTGAATTTAGCAGCTATTTCGGAAAGAAGTTGTAACTGGATTTCATTGTTGTTTTCAGGTGTCAACAGAAGTATAATTATCTTACATGGTAAACCGTCAGCTGCATCAAAGTTTACTCCACGCTTATTAATTGCTATTCCAATGAATGGATCTTTTATTTTGATCTTTGCATGCGGTAATGCAAGATAGTTCGCAATTCCGGTAGGGAGATTTTTTTCTCTTGACATAACTTCTCGCAAGATCACTTCCTTTTCAAGTTTCAATTCTTTTGAAGCTACTTCAACCAACCTGGAAATAATTTTTTCTTTTCCACTTTCGTTTGTGAAAAATACAAATCGCTCTTGCAGCAAATTTCTGAACTTTGTTTTATCTCTCTCTTTAAGGAAATAACTCATTAACGGCGCACTTGAAATTGAGGTGAAGAGTGCCATGATTACCAGACCTACAAATACTTCCTCGTTAATTAACCCAAATTGCAGAGCTATCAGCCCTATAATAATACCCATAGCGCCGCTCGAACTCATTCCCGCTCCCACGGCAAGCGATTCATTTTTCTTCATTCCGCCAAGTCTCGCACCGATACTACAGCCGGCAATTTTTCCAATGAATGCCAATGCAAGCAGTACAATTACAATTCCCACATTAAAATTGGTTATAAAATTCGCTTTCATTCCGATTGAAACAAAAAAGAGCGGCGCAAAAATATTTGTTATGAACTGGTGGAGAATTTCACGTGTCCGTTCTTTTAAATGAATTGAATCTCCAATTGCGATTCCAACCATAAACGCGCCGAGTATTGCATGTACACCGAGATACTCGGTGAACGCTGCGCCGAGAAATCCCAGAATAAGAATAAAATTTATTACACTTCCGGGGAACGTTAATTTCACTTGTATGATTGAGATCAACTTATTAATTATTTTTCTGCCCGCAATGAGGAGGAAAGCAATAAAAGAGAGAGTGTAGATAAGCGTTTCTGAAAATGAGAATCCATTTGTATTTGCCCCGATCATTCCTAAAATCACGGAAAAAATAATCCACCCGATAAGATCGTTTAGCATGGCAGAAGCAATAATTATCGAACCAATCTCTGATTTAAATATTTTAAGGTCCATCAATATTTTTGCTATCACAGGTAAAGAAGAAATAGCAATCGCCGTTCCGATGAATAATGCAAAAACTAATCTGTCTTGAGATTCAATCAAACCTAATAATCCCGGAAACAGGTAGGCGATCCCGAATCCCAATAGGAAAGGGATAATAATTCCTATTATACTAATTGAGAGAGCTTTTTTGCGGTGCCTGAATACTACAGATAGATCAACTTCTAACCCGGAAACCAGGAGAAGCAGTACCACCGCGATATTTGTAATTCCATCCATGGCTACATTGATCTCACTGTTCTTCGGAAAAAGGAATTCGAAAGTTCCCGGAGAAAGCATTCCAAGAATGGTTGGGCCTAGAATAACTCCTGCAAGGATTTCCCCGATGATAGCCGGCTGTTTGAACTTGGTAAATATCTCGCCGAGCATCTTAGCCGAAAACAGCATGACACTTATACTGATAAGAAAAATGATTACTTGATCGTTTGATAATTGCACGGGTTAACTACCTTACTATCAAAAGATTTGAAGGAAGTTTTTCAAATGAATACTCTATATCATGCTGAAAAAATCTATCAAGAAATCGCATCTTGTGTTCCGGTCCCGTTACTGCAAAAATGTCTGCTGAATTTGTGCGGGCATAATTACTGTCTTCCCATCCTTCCTTTCCATAAACGCAAACAATTTTTATTTCTAATCCTTTCAAATTCAATTCATTGATGAACAGTTTCATCTTTTCTTCTTCTTCATACTTCATTTGATCTATCAACGATGATAATTCGTCATAAGTATTGTTTTCCCCTATTGCAGCGGTTAAGCCCGGCATATAAAAATCTCTGATGATGGTAAACTCTTCCGCGTTTTCTTTTAAAGCGAATTGAAACGCTGCGCAAATGGTTTTTTCGCAACGTGAAGAATAATCTGCCGTAATGAAAAACTTTTTAAAGGGAATGGGTTCAAGTGATGGTGATTTTAGTATTAATGATGAAGCGGGAAATTCCCTCATTATTTTTCTTGCGACCGAACCGAAATAAAATTTCAGCATTTTTTCTTTTTCCAGAGCGCCTGCTACAAGCAGATCAATTCCGGCTTCTTTTCCGGCATTGATGATCGCGGTTGCAGGGTCTCCTTCACCCCAAATTATTTCAAGATTATTCCTGTCGGCTCCCGCTTCATCTATGGTTTTAAATAAAAGTTCTTCGCTTTCGGAATTTCTTTCACCAATATGAATTAACGCCAACCTTGAATTGAATAATTGTTGGAGTCTTAGTGACTCTTTTACTAGCGCTTTTCCGGTAGGAGAAAAAGAAATAGCTAAACCAATTTTTGAAAACATCTTTTTGCCGTTTTTTATTTCAAATTATGATAGAGAAAGTAATATTTCTCCCCATAGATTCAAAATAAATTTATCTCTCTTTTCCCCGCTCCGTAGGTCGAAACTCCGTTTCGACAACCTAAATTCGTAACTCAGAATAATATTCTGCGTTACAAATGTAGAATCATACTTAACTTAGTTTAAATGGGTTGACTATTTTTAGTTTATTAAGAATCGTTTGATTGTTTTGTAAATCTTCACTGAATAAAATAGCACAATCAGATAATATCGCACCGGCTATTACCAGAAAGTCATAGAAGGAATATTTGTATTGGTCACTAATAATTAAAGCAGTTTTTATTTGTTCCGTGGCAGTTCGAGAAAGTTGAAAATTATTTTCAAAATCTTGCAGAATGAGGTTCAATTGTTTGGTAGTAAACTTAAATTTCTTTCTTAAAACATTGCAGAATTCACTCATCACCTGCATACTGATAATAAATTCATCATTACTTTCAAGAAGTTCTAAAACCTGATGCTGTTATTCCACTTCTGTTGAATAGAGATATATAAGGATATTTGTGTCTAAAAAGTACCTACCGTTCATTCGCTTCATCTCTGTCAAAACGGAAATTTGTCGTATCAATTTTTATTTTGTTAATTGATGAGAATACTCTTTTTCTTTTTCGTTTAATAGTTATTTCCAATTCACTTTCCTTGAAATAGGTGGGAAGTGACATGATTTTCGCTAATTCTTCTGCTTTAACTACCGTTTTGTATTCATTTGCATTCATAATAGACCTGCATTGGTAAATCTCTACTGCTAATTTAGAGAAACCCGATTTGATAAACAACGATATAAGAGACGCATGCTCTTTATTCCATCGTATATCTCTTTAATCCATACTAAATCCGTAACACAGAATATTATTCCGTGTTACAAACCGTTCCGTAGGCGCACAAGTAAACGGCTAACCCTGGTATCGAATATTCTCATTAACACCTCGATTAATCGAGGTGTTAATAAAATATTATGGTACTTTTATTCCAATGCTGAGTTGTATTTTCACATATCATCTGATTAAACGATGCTTTCATACCGTTTATTTTCAAGAGAATCATAAAGGTTTATACTTCCCTCTAATTACAAAACTATTTCCGGGTAACGACAGTTGAGTCTTCAGTGTATCATAGATGGCTTGATATTTAAAGTCTATTAATTCAGAAGGGATATTATGCCCGAATGGTTCCAACAACGGAAAGATTATTTCTCCCGTTTCAGGATTAAAAGTAATTCCGGCTTTTCTATCAAAAATACCATCGGGCAGTGGCCTACCTTCTTCACTTTCTTTATCAAATCCGAACTCAATCAGCAGCAATAAATTATGAAATATATTTGTTTCAGAACCATCGGGCTTCTTTAAAAAAATGTCCAGATCAAGATCACTCACCCTCCCGAAGAATGAAGGTATCTGATAAATGTTTTTCATTTTCAATTTCCATGCATCTGCATATTGTGGAATAAGATTTTGTGGTTTTATCAGTTTAAGTACACCTTTTGTTTTTGAATTATTTACCAACTCAGTAATAAACTCTCCATAGTGTAAATCATCATCGTTCGAGAATGAACCATCGTCGACTACATATGCAGCGGCAATTATATCGTTGTCATTTATTGGAAACAGAAATGTGAGAGTTCCGGTATATTTATTAAAATAATAGTCAACTCCCTCAGATAACACTCTAAAACGACCAATTGCAACTTCTCCGGGCATCATTAAGTTATAATTCCTTATCGAATCAGAGTACATACTGCTGCCTGATCGAGATGATAAATTCATGTATGCGATAGCCGGTATGGAAATATATGCTTGTGAAATCTGATTTACAGAAATATAAACTTCAATGTTTTTTACAAAGTATTTTTGATTAACGATTGGAATAGAACTTCCATAATAAAGATTGAACATATTAAATTCTTGCGAAGTATCGGCGTAAACCTCATCAATAAAATAATTATTGTCATCATACTGTAAATAATTTATCTCAAATGAAACCCGGTCATCTACAATTGAGGTTACGGGGTTACTTTCTTTTTTATTGCATCCGGTGATCAACAATGCACATATAGTAATAGCTATCAATAAGATTTTCATAATCCACCTTTCTTTATATTTATCACTTTAAATTCATTTTTTTTACCAATGACCAATGACTTTTGACCTCTGCCACCCTCTTTCCACTTGCAGCTAAAAATTTATACCGATCATCAATTGCAATACAGTTGCCGGCATTTTTACTTTTGCAGTTCCGGTTACGCCCATATATGTTGCTGTCTGCTCGTATTCAGGTTCTCCCGTGTAATATCTTAAACCTACATTTAGTTTGTTGATAATAAGACCGGCTCCAAACCCAAAAGCAAATGCGGTTCCCATTTTTGTAGTTTGAGTTATTGATTGTCCGCCGTAAAACATTGTGATATCGGGGAAGCTTGAAAATAAAAGTCCCAATTGTCCAACGCCATAAACTCTTACAGTTGGTGAAGCAGCGGACTCAAAACCGATTCCGGTCATTGCCCAGGTGGTTACATAATTACCGCCTGTTATTGTACCTTGACCCCACTGACTTGTCATCGTAGCCTCATCAATACTATTTACATTTAAAGCAACTGAAGTGACCCAATTAGCTCTTTCGCTCAATGTATTAGATAATTCTAACATCCCTCCAAAACCTGTTTTTGCGTATCCTCCTTTTTCACCGGAAGTAGCGCTAAAATCCCCCTGTGGTAAAGCCATGCCGCCGAATAGACTAATACGTAATGGAGCCGGTTCATCTTGGGCAAAGACACTACTTGATATAAATAATAGAACGAACAGTAGAGCACTTCCGGAATAACTTGAACTTTTCATGATAAGATTCCCTTTCATTTTATTAAGATTATAAATCAAATTTAACAATTACAAAAATATTTTTTTCACTTCTTCCCCGCGGATAAATCCGCGGGTTATGATTTCTACATTACTATTTCTTTTCTATCTCATTTCCGTAACTCACGACTTTAGTCGTGGGCACATGTATCGATTTTCAATCCCAAAATCGATTCACCGGTTTCATGTTTTCTTGTCCGGTATTAAAAATATATTGATAGAATTATTGACGTTGTTCCAAACCCGGTTTGAAATCCTTTTATTTTTTGAACTTCATTTGGTGTTCCGCCGGTACTGCGTTCACCAAATTCATATCTTGCATTAAACAAATGCTGCCCGGAAAGTGAGACTCTGCTTAGCATCCAATACTCAACTCCTAAGCCGAAGTTAATATTAATTGAAGACGTCCCATCTCTCTGTTCATTTGAACCAAATGTAGACCTATAATATTGATCGTGAAAT
>MNVA01000240.1 GCA_001871325.1 Ignavibacteria bacterium CG1_02_37_35 | reverse complement strand
AGACTACTAATTTATTTTCTTCTATTGTTAATTGGAATTGTTTATGAAAAGAGGCGTGGAGATGCCTCCTCAAAATCAAATTGGGATGCTGTTATTTTTTCTGTACAAATTCATGTGCAAATATACGGAAAATTGGGGGAAGAGAGATGGCATGCTTTTCATATTACCTTCATTCCATTACAAGTGATACAAAGTTCCTAAATCCTCTTCCAAATTCTCATTGCCGATAGAAAGAGTTTCGTTTTGAGAAGTGAATAATAAGACCCACCAGATACATTAAGTTAATGAGACTTTTTTTTGTTCTTTAATTTGCGTGATTTATTCTTAATGAGTTCCACAAAATTTACGGAAGGTAAAATGTATTTTCCGTTTATAGAATTAGCTGTGAGCTCACCAATTATACCGCGTGAAGTAGAGTAAGCCATTGCCAAACCATTCGGAATAAGAAGTTTGGTTATTTCTTCTCTTGATGTATCCTGGGAAAAATCAAAAACTGAAAGAAGTTTCAGAAATATTCTATAACGAGAACTTTTAAATGCCTTTGCGGATTTATTAACATCGATGAAAAGCTCTATCAGGAACGACTTTTCGTTCTCCTGTTTAAGAACATTAAAATCTATAACCAGATCATCACTATAGTCATCGGCTAACTGAACATCACTTGTATTAGACTCGACCATAATTTTATCAACAGCATAGTTTTTATACTGCATGTGCGAAGTTACAACATTCGTCATCTTCTGCCTCATTTATTTCAACCGGTTCATTATAATTATCAGGCTGTATCTGATTTGATTGAAGGAGAACAAATTTTTGTGATTTATACTCTTTGGGGAAAAAGTCAATATCGAGATTACATCCGAGAACAAAAGCAATTTCAACCATTTTCTTAATTGTCAAATTCTCACCGCCATTTAACAATTTAGTGATATATGGTTTGGAGCAACTCAATTTTTCTGCCAATACGGTTTTATTAATCTTCCGGCTTTGAAGGAGTTCTAAGATTTTTTCCGTTACTTTTATCTGAAGCGCTTCCGCTTGAAAAGCAGGAGTATTTTCTAATTCTTTAACCTGGGAGTTGAACCATTCTTGTGCTTGCATACTATAACCTATCTATTAGAAATTACTTTTTTAAAAATATTTTTAGCTTTTTCTAATTCTATTTTCGGAACTTTATTCTTTTTCTTTATGTAGCCATGTGTTAACACAACAGTTTTTTTTGATGCCTTGGGGAGTATAAAACAAAAAAGACGAACTTGATAAGACTTAAATGCATAAATCGGTTTTTCTTCAAGTTTAAACTTTTCTTCATTTCTAATTTCACCTTTACCGGAGAAATGATGTAATAATGCAATTACTTTAGCCCGGTCGTTTTGTTGTAATTGCTCAATAAATAAGATTATCGGTTTTTCACCACGATCATCTTTATAAACATAAATATCTGCTTTTTCGCCGGATATTAATATTACGATGTTGGGATTCAAATTTAACCTATAGGTTAACCATTGTCAAGAAAATTATTAGTTAATTTTTACTTACCATTATTAGCCGCGAGAATGATTTTTATACCTTTTCCTCTTCTTTACAATTTTCACCATCTCACTTCTTATCATTTTTTACAAATTCATTGTTCGTGTTTATTCGTGTCTGGGCTTATAACTTAGATTTTCATCTATCTATTACCTTTAGTTCAATCGGGTTTCTTCCCTCACGGTCAAGTTTGTTTATAAAAATGATGACGGGAGTGTTTCTCAGGCGGCAGACCTGCATCAGTTTTTCAGTTTGTTCCTCAACGCCTTTAACGCAGTCAATAACGAGGATAACGCTGTCAACAGCGGTTAGCGTGCGATAAGTGTCTTCGGCAAAATCTTTATGACCGGGTGTATCCAAAAGATTAATTTTATAATCGTGATAGTTGAATGAAAGAACGGAAGAAGCGACGGAAATTCCCCGCTGTTTTTCAATCTCTAAAAAATCCGAAGTAGCGGTTTTTCTAATTTTATTTGATTTCACCGCGCCGGCAATTTGTATTGCCCCGCTGAAGAGCAAAAGCTTTTCCGTCAGCGTGGTTTTTCCCGCATCCGGGTGACTGATAATTGCAAAGGTTTTTCTTCGTTGAATTTCTTTTGAAAGACTCATAGACTACTAATTTATTTTCTTCTATTGTTAATTGGAATTGTTTATGAAAAGAGGCGTGGAGATGCCTTTTCTAAATCAAATTGGGGTGCTGCTGTTTTTTATGTTCAAATTCATAGTCCAAATATACGGAAAATTGGGGGAAGAGATTTGGGAAATAAAGCGCCGATTCATTAAAAAAATGGGAGGAGATAAATGGGTTTTGGTCAATAATAAATAATCAACTTCATCATTCGAAATTCCCCGTTTGCCCGTCAGTGGCGAGTGTTCGATATTCATTATTCATTTTTCCCTTTAGTTTTTTTCAATGGAAAAAATGCAGCCATTTATAGTTTCAGCTTCTTCATTTTACTCTGCAAAGTGGTCGGTTTCATTTTAAGTAAATCGGCGGCGCCATCTTTACCATAAATTTTTCCATTTGTTAATTCAAGTGCCTTTTTTATTATTTTTTTTGTCTCTTCATCAAGTGAACCAATGAGAGATTTATCTCCTTCAGCATTTTTCTGTGTCGGATACTCTTTTTCAAAAATTAAATGAGTTGGTTTGATCGTTCCATCTTTACTTAAGATTACAGCTCGTTCAAGGGTGTTCTGAAGCTCACGTACATTGCCGTGCCAGAGGTCATCTCTTAAAACTTTTACTGCTTCTTTAGAAAGCGCTAATTTTTTATCAGTAAATTTTTGTGTAAGTTTTTCGAGGAAATAATTTGCCAAAAGATAAATATCATCTTTCCTCAATCTTAATGGCGGTAGAGTGATCGGGAAAACATTCAACCGGTAAAATAAATCTTCACGGAATTTCCCTTCTTTCACTCTTGTTTCAAGATCAACATTTGTTGCACAAATAATTCTAACATCGGCGTGAATGGTTTTTTCACTTCCTAATCTTTCAAAAGTGCCTTCTTGAATTGCGCGTAAAAGTTTTGGTTGAATATCGAATGGCAGATCACCAATTTCATCAAGGAATAATGTACCGCCGTCAGCTAATTCAAATCGTCCCCGCCTTGCAGAAACGGCTCCGGTAAAAGCGCCTTTCTCGTGCCCGAATAATTCGCTCTCGGCAAGATTATAATTCAATGCTGAGCAGTTCAAAGTGATGAATGGTTTTGTATTTCTTTTTGATAAAGTATGAATCGCTTTTGCAACTTGTTCTTTTCCGGTTCCGGTCTCACCTAAAATCATTACGTGAGATTCTGTTGGCGCAACGAGTTTTGTTTTTTCAATTACTTGAATCCACGCAGGGGAACTCCCAACAAGTCCTTCAACTACAGAAGAGATATCACCGATGAGAGAAGTTCTTTCAAAAATCAAAGTTTCTTTTTCATTCAACAAAGAATCAGTCGCCATTGCTTGTGCAAGTGCGAGAGCAATTAATTTGGTCAGCGAGTTTGCAATCGTAACTCGTTGTGGAGTAAACATAGCACAATGACTATGATCGAGGGTCATCAGTCCAAGTGTTTCTCCATTTATCCTAAGCGGTGCAAGCATACACGAATGTCCGGTTGGTAAATCCATCACTTCATCGTAAGTATCGTTATGATTCGGGTCGTTTGTTTCTTCAACCAATTTTACTTTTCCCGTTTGCAGTACTTCTTCAATATCCGGATGTTGCTTGATTAACAACTCAAAACTTTTTAATTTTTCTGACGCTAAAGGTCCGCGTGCATATCTCACTTTTAAATTGTTGTTGGTTTCTTTACTAAGAATCACCGCAAGTTCATAAGGGATAATTTCACTTATAGCATCAAGAACAATCTCCATAGTTTTTTGAGGAGAAAGCAAAAGCAAATTTTTTTGAATTAATTCTTGTGTTGTCATTTTATCACCGATATTTCGTTAATGATGATATTTCGTTGATGTAAATTACGATATATCGTTGCAAATAAAAATTAATTGTTGATTCGTTCTCAAATAATGCGATTTCAGTTGAATACACACCGCTCTGTTTTTGGCATAATCATTGTGCGTAAAATGGAAACAATTCAATCAATTAAAGGAAAATCGGAAATGAAAAATGCAATAAACAACGAATCAAAATTAAAAATAGCAGAATTGCTAAAACCAATTTTAGCTGATCAATTTTTGCTCTATACAAAAGCAAGAAATTATCACTGGAACATAACCGGAAATATGTTCTTCACGCTGCACATAAAATTTGAAGAACTTTACAACGAATTAGCTTTGGATGTAGATGAAACCGCCGAGCGAATTAGAACCTACGGATTAAATGCTCCCGGCACAATGGGTGAGTTCCTAAAATTATCTGCATTAAAAGAAGAAGCTGCCGGCAATTATCCGGATCAATTTAATATGGCTGAAAAAATTTCTGATGATTATGATTTCTTAGCTTCCAGAATTAATGAAGCAGGATTAAAAGTTCAAAAGGAATTTGGTGATGAAATTACTGCCGGCAAACTTTATGGCACAGCAGAGAGATATCAGAAACACGTTTGGATGTTGAAATCATTAATCGAAAAGAAATAAAATTTTCTTATTGACTGACTAACTAATGCTTTCTTTGTGTGCCTTTGTGATGAACTTAGCGCTTCTTTGTGGTAAAAAAAAAGATTTACCACAAAGTATCACAAAGCATTTCACGAAGGAACTCAAAGGAAATAATTTTCAAAAAAAAGGAGCAATACTATGGCTAACAAAAAAAAGTTGACTACCGTACAGGGCAATCCTATTGGTGATAATCAAAATGCTATCACCGCAGGAAAACGCGGTCCAGTGCTTATGCAGGATTATCAACTGCTTGAAAAGATGGCAACATTTAATCGCGAGCGGGTCCCGGAAAGAGTTGTTCACGCTAAAGGTTCGGGTGCATTCGGTACGTTTACAGTTACAAACGATATAACGAAATACACAAAAGCAAAACTTTTTAACAAAGTTGGAAAACAAACTCCTATGCTTGCGCGATTCTCGACCGTTGCCGGTGAAAGAGGCGCTGCCGATGCTGAACGCGACGTGAGAGGATTTTCTTTTAAGTTTTATACTGAAGAAGGCAATTGGGATATGGTCGGTAATAATACGCCGGTTTTCTTCATCCGTGATCCTTATAAATTTGGCGATTTTATTCACACGCAAAAACGCGACCCCAAAACAAATATGCGGTCAAACACTATGCAGTGGGACTTCTGGTCGCTGTCTCCGGAAAGTCTTCATCAAGTTACAATTTTATTCAGCGATAGAGGACTGCCGCAAAGTTTCAGATTTATTAATGGATATGGAAGTCACACGTATAGTTTTATCAGCTCTGATAACAAAAAGTACTGGGTTAAATTTCATTTCAAAACTTTACAGGGAATAAAAACCTGGACGAATGATGAAGCCGAAAAAATTATTGGAAAAGATAGAGAAAGCGCACAGCGTGATCTTTTCAATGCAATTGAAAAAGGTGAATATCCAAAATGGAGATTTATGATTCAAATAATGCCGGAACAGGAAGCAGAGAAATTTAAATTCAATCCGTTTGATTTGACTAAAGTTTGGTATCATAAAGATTATCCGTTAATTGAAGTTGGTATTGTTGAACTGAACAGAAATCCCGAAAATTATTTTGCCGAGATTGAGCAGGCAGCTTTCGAGCCGTCTAACATTGTGCCGGGTATAAGTTTTTCACCCGATAAAATGCTGCAAGCGAGAATAATGTCTTACGCAGATGCACATCGTTATAGAATTGGCGCCAACTATGCAGCGCTTCCGGTCAACAAGCCACACAGTGAAGTTCATACTTATCACCGGGATGGGAAATTAAGGTTTGATGGCAACTCTGGCGGTGCTGTAAATTACGAACCGAATAGTTTTGGCGGACCGAAAGAAGACCCGGCTTTTCTTGAACCACCGTTAAAAATTTCCGGCGACGCGGATCGTTATGATCATCGCGAAGGTAATGATGATCATACTCAACCGGGAGAGCTTTTTAGATTAATGAATGAAGATCAGAAAAAGCAATTGTTCAATAATATCTATGCTGCGATGAATGATGTTCCCGAACGAATACAGATTCGGCAGCTTGCACATTTTTACAATGCTGATCCGGCGTATGGTAAAGGTGTTGCTGATAAGCTAACCATAGATATTAAGAAAGTTGAAAAGTATGCAAAGATGGATTTTGCGAAATTAATCGAGGCGACTTCAGAAGAAGTTTATTGCAAATAATTGATGAAGCAGCTCTAAGCATGCTGATATTTTTTAAAGCGGACTTATAAATGAGTCCGCTTTTTTTATTGCGATTCCCAAAGATGCTGTATAGAATTTTGTAATTTTACTCCTTAAAAAGAAAAGAGTAATGGAAAAGAAACAAAAATTGATCCTCTGGCTGTCGGCAATATTGCTTGCCGTTCTGCTTAGTTATTTTAAAAGCGTAACCTCTGCCGATTACCCTGTTACCGGCACAATTGCGGTAAGCGGAGAAAAAGTTACCTGTGCTTTTAATAAAATTTCCCACGGTAATGAAGACTTAAAAATTTCCCTTAGAACAGATGTTAATTCATTAAACGGATTTGTTGTTTGGCATAAAAGCAATGCCTTTAAATATGATACGCTTCAGTTAAAAAAAGAAAAGAGATTTCTTTCCTGCTCAATTCCGCCGCCAAATCCAGGAACCGAAATTTTGTACCAAGTTTTCCTCCGAAGCAATAATTCGATTACTCAAATTCCAATGGGACAAACACTGCAAACGAAATTTTGGGGATTCGTTCCGGTCTCCATTAGTTCAACTTTAACGCTAATTTTTTTTTCGGGCTGCTACTCAGTATCCGTATTGGATTATCCTATTTCGAAGCTCATTCAAAGGCAAATACATTCGCAATATTTACGCTCATCTCGTTTAGTTTGTATGGATTATTTTTAGTCCCGGTTAAACGGTTATTTGAACTTGGCGCGGTTAATCAAGCTCCGCCGCAAATGTTTGAAATGTTTTCTCTGCCGGATCTGTCCTTTGCGTTCATCTGGCTCGCGGTATCGGTCGGAATGTTTAATTCAAAAAGTAAGATTTGGAACGCAACTGGCGCGGTCGCAACGGTTGTTGTCTATCTTCTTATTCGCTAAAGATCGTTTGAAGTAAAAGAAGAAGAATTGTTTTGTGGTCGGCTGATGTTGATTTTACGGCAACGTCGGAGTCGAATAAAACTTTACTGATTTCTAAAAGTTTGGCATCGCTGAAAAGTTTTCTTGCAGCGACAAAATTTTTTAAATAATAAGGATGAGTTCCTACAACTCTTGCAATCATCTGTTCGGGAAGTTTTTGTTCAAGCATTTCGGGAATCTGCATGAGAGAAGTAAAATATTTATTCAGCATTGCAAGCAAGAGAATGATCCCATCCTTCTCTAATATTTGAAAAGCGATTTTTACCGCTTCGGTTTTTTTCCGCGCCCCGATCGCATCCTGCAAATTAAAAATTGAATACTCTTTTGTTGAAACAACATTTGCCTCAATCTCTTTAAAAGTAATTTCATTATTCTCACCGAGCGATGCGAATATTTTCTCAAGCTGCATCTCAAGCATCCCGCGATTTTCTCCAACAAGACTTAGAAGAAACTCCGCATCAACTCTGGCGATTTTCTTTTTGTGAAGATCAGCATATTGCGTAATCCAATTTACAAGCGAGACTTCCTTCAGCGCTTTGGCTTCAAAAATAAAATCATGTTCGGCAAGAACTTTTAAGAATCCTTTTTCAGAAGTTTTTATTGTTCCATTAAAAAGGAAAACAAGAACAGAAAATTCGGGCGGGTTTTTTGCGTAACGTTCAAGCAGCGCCCGACGGTTTTTCCTCTTTCATTTTTTCAAACTCTTTTACAAGAATGAATTTCTTTCCGTCGCCGAATGGAAACGATTGAGCAAAACCAATCACTTCGCTTATGGTTGATGAGCTTCCAAAATAAATTTGCTTATCAAATTCACTTGTAAGCAAAGGCGCAATTGCTTTTTCAAGAGCTTCGGCAGCTTCAGTAATACTAAACGAATCTTCCCCCGCAAGAAAATAGACGAGGGAAAATTTCTTCAACTTACAGTGCTTTTAAATTTCAGAAATATCTTGAAAGAATTGTTTCGCCATTATTTTTTATGTGAATGTTTTCCGTTTGGATTCACTTCGACTTTTTTCTCAACCGATCTTTTTTCTAGCGTTACCGATTCCATAACTACATCAACAACCGGTTTATTAAACGGCTGTGTAACGGCAACTTTCCCGATGGCTTGAACGACTTCCATTCCTTTTATCACGTGACCGAAGATGCTATGCTTCCCGTCTAACCAGGGAGCCGGAACGAGCGTAATAAAAAATTGACTCCCGTTTGTGTTTGGTCCGGCGTTAGCCATTGATAAAAAACCGGGGGTTTCATGTTTCAATTCCAAATTAAATTCATCTTCAAATGCTTTGCCCCAGAAGCTTTCGCCGCCACTGCCGGTGCCGGTCGGGTCGCCGCCTTGAATCATAAAATTATCAATCACCCTGTGAAAAATAATTCCGTTGTAGTAATTTTTTTGTGCAAGTCCTACAAAATTTTCCACCGTTTTCGGAACGTGTTTATCGAAAAGCAAAATTTCGATTGTTCCCATTGTTGTTTTGATTACGGCAACGGTTACCGAATCTTTTCCGTTCATGTATTGCGTCACGATATCACCTTTTTGTTGTGTTGTTGATTCACTTTTACAGCCCAGAGCCAGGGCAAAAATGGAGAAAAGCAAAAGATATTTCATTGTGTCCTCTTTAAATTATTGGGATAATATTTTTTAAAAGCTTTATTATCGTTACTGCTTACCGTTTCCTCCGTTACAATAACATAATTGGCAGAATCTATTTCATCCTTGTGTTGTAAGCAATACAAAAGAAGTTTTGAATCTGCGGATTCCAAAAACGCTTTCTTTCTGCTTTCGAATTCGGAAGGAGTTAAAGAGTTTTTTCGCGCTCCATAACAAAATTCATTTTCCAACCGATTAAAATATTTTTTATCAGGTAGTAAGTCATCGGTTTTGGTTCTAAGTTTTTTGTCATTTAAAAAATCTAATCTCTCTACAAT
>MNVA01000086.1 GCA_001871325.1 Ignavibacteria bacterium CG1_02_37_35 | reverse complement strand
TTTATTTCTGCAACTCTTCCAAATCAATTTTTTTTACATTAAGAATGGACTGCCCCAAGAACAATTCAGCAACTTTTTTAAATGTGGTTGGAATATCACTTACATAAAAATCTTGATAGCCGAGGGCGTGAGAATTTGTTTCCAACCCGATACGGTTAATTTCCCGGCGGACAACCTCAGCCGAAGCGACACCGGAATCAATCAACTTAACTTTATCTCCAACTACTTGTTGAATGATCTTTGCGAGAATGGGATAATGCGTACAGCCGAGAACAAGCGTATCAATATTCAAGTTGCGGAGTTCTTTCAAATATTCTTCCGCAATTAATTTTGTTGCTTCGTGGTCTATCCAGCCTTCTTCCGCAAGGGGAACAAAAAGAGGACAAGCTTTTTCAAATACTTCAACTTCCGTGTCGTTTTTCTTCAGTTCATTTAAATAGGCGTGATTAGCAATGGTTGCTCTTGTGCCGATAACTCCAATTCGTTTCGACCGTGAATGCTTCAACGCAAGCTGCGAACCGGGAGTAATCATCCCGATGATCGGAACGGTGAATTTTTCTTTTAAAACACTCAACGCAATCGCCGAAACCGTATTGCACGCAACGACAATCGCTTTTACATTTTTTTCAATTAAGAAATGAGCGTCTTGCAGTGCGTATTCAATAACGGTGTCGTTCGATTTTGAACCGTAGGGAACGCGTGCGGTATCTCCGAAATAGACGATGCTTTCATTCGGCAGGGTTGAGGCAATTTGCCGCACGACGGTAAGTCCGCCGATTCCGGAATCAAATACGCCGATCGGTTTTGCTTTTTCCATGAAGTTCAAAAATGTTTTCCTTATAAAATTTGATTGATGGCTTCGGTTAATTCGGATTCAATGAAAGCGTAAAAGTTTTTTGAGACTTTTTTTTGTTTGTTGTCCAAAACATAAAACGCATCAATAATATCATCGCCGCGTGTTCCGATTTTTGCAAAATAAATACTCAGCCCAAGTTCGTTTAATTTATGGGTAACATGATACAGGAATCCAAGCCGGTCGGGCGAAAAGACATCTATGATGGTAAATTTTTCCTGCTCCTCAAATTTGATTTTCACTTTGCCCTGCCGCTTGAAAAATTTATTTTCGATGCGCCACCATTTCGTTTTCATTTTTTTCATTTCACTACTTAGTTCTTTTAAACCCGAAAGGAAAAGAGAAAAGTCTTCTTCAATTTTGCCATAGCGGAGCGCGTCAACTTTTTCGTTTGAACGAAAATCCGTTACGTTAAAGTTATCAATGATAATTCCGTCTTTGCGCGTAAAGATTTTTGCGTCGTGAATGTTCAAATCATTTATAGATAACACACCGCATAATTTTGAAAGAAGAGCGGGAGAATCTTTTGAAATAACGGTGATGTTGGTAAAGCTTTCCATCTCTTTAAAAGAAACCGAAACCGGAACGCCGGAAAGTATTTCTTCAATATGAAACGCAATTTCTTCATCCGAAAAAAGCGAAGCATAGCCGGTATCGTTAATAGAATCAATATGATCCTTTACGTTGTCTTCGGAAATGGCGTCGGAATATTTAGAAATTTCTTCCGGCTGAACTAACGTTGAGGCAAATAATAACTCTTCTCCTGAAACCTGCTCTTCAATCATCGCTTTAGCTTTGCGGAACAACTCGTTCAGCATTTCATGTTTCCACGATGTCCACAAAGCCGGATTGACAGCAGAAAGATCGGCGTACGTAAGCAGATAAAGAAGTTCAATTTGTTCAACGCTCGGAAAAACTGAGACAAAACTATTTAAAGTTTCCGCATCATTTAAATTTCTTCGGAAAGCAATTTGTTCCATCTGTAAATGGTACCGAACGAGAAACGAAACTTTATCAATGATGGTTTCATCGTAGCCGAGACGCTGCATAATAGATGCCGCCATTTCGGCGCCGATAATTTCATGCCCGCCGAGGTTAATCGGTTTAGCAATATCATGAAAAAACAAACCGAGGAAAAGCATCTCTTTCTCTTTTAAATTATTATAAATGTTTCCCAATTCGGTAGCATCGTTTTCTAATTTTTCAACATTTTGAATGGTCATCAGTGTATGTTCATCGGCAGTATAACAATGATAAACTCCGTGCTGCATATATCCGCTTAAATCATGAAACTCGGGAAGAAAAGCATCAAGCACCCCGAGTTCGTTCATAACGGATAATGTTTTCCCGACATTTTTCGGGAGACGAAAAATTTCCCGGAAAAAAGTTGAAGATTCCGCATCTCCTTTAACCGTATGCTGATCAAGGCTGTCAATAATTTGCATTCTAAAATGCTCATCGAAGTTTGCGTCATATAATCCGCGGTAATAAAAGCCGCGAAAGATTTCGGAGATAGTTAAATAGCGCTGCCCGGTAAAAAAGATGATGCTTCCTTTTAATTTAAAATCATCGTCGAGATCAATGGAAAGAACATCGGGAAGCGATGTAGAAATTGTAGCGCGCATCTTTTTGGTGAAGGAGCGGTTGAAGCGGTAGATAACATTGGATGAATCAAAATATTCTTTCATCAACTTTTTATAACCGTCATCGCCGTATTGTAAAAGGTCGGCAATGGCAAGCTGGTCGGCAAATTCCATGCGGTCATTTTTTTGTTTGTGAAGAAAGTGAAGCAGGTTTCTCATCTTCAAAATAAATTTGACGCCGGCTAACAAACGGAGACACTCTTTTGGAGTTGTGTATTCATGCTCGGAAAGAAGAGCGATAAATGATTCTGTTTGCGATTGCTCCGACTGCTTGTTCAAAATTTCTTTGTTGAGTAAAATATAAATCCACTCAATCATTTGAATATCGCGCTGACCGCCGGCGGAGAGTTTTACATTCGGCTCGATTACTTTTGGTGAATTTCCATATTTCTCATAGCGTTCATCGCGGTCTGCAAGAAACGCGGCAAAGATTTGTTTTTTAACTTTCCCGGTGATGGTTTTAAACAAGAGCGCATTCCATTCGTTAAAAAGTTTTAACGAACCGAAAATATAGCGCGTTTCAAAAAACTGCGTGAAAGTGTGCAGGTCTTCCGTTAGGAATCGTTTGATGTCTGGCAGTTCACGGATAGTGTGAGAAACTTCCAAACCAAAATCCCAGCAGCGGGTAATAATATCTTTTATTCCTTCTTCTGATTCTTTCATGGAGGAAACAATGAACATAATATCAATATCGGAATAAGGAGAAAGCTCGCGCCGGCTGAAACTGCCCGCCGAAGCAAGTGCAAACGGATAATGAACGTCTGCGGAAATCTGTCTGAGCAAATCTTCAACCAGAACGCTGTACTCAAAAGAAAAAGCAAGCGAATCTTTCAATATATTTTCTGCGGTGAAAAGTTTTTCTTTCTTAGCAAAAAAATCTTTTTGTATTTCTTCTTTTGATTTCATTCGTTGCTTAAAAAGGAAAAATTAGGGGATTGATAAACCGCTTCAATAACGGATGAAATGCCTCCGCGCATATTAAAGTCGCTGGTGATCTTCATATAACGCGGCTGCATCAGTTCAACAAGATCGTTTAGAATTTTGTTTGTTACCGCTTCAAAATAGATGCCGTCGTTGCGGAAAGACTGCAAATATAATTTGTAACTTTTTAATTCAACACACAAGCCCTCTGCAATATATTCAAGCGTGATCTTTCCGAAATCAGGCTGACCGGTAACAGGACAAACAGAAGTGAATTCGTGCGCTGTATGAATAATTTTATAATTTCTTTCCGGGTTCGGGTTTGGAAAGAGGACTAATATTTTTTGTTTGGAGTTCATTCTTCTTCATCTTCCTCTGTTGCTTTCAGACCTAAATCTGAAAATGTTAATGAAATAGCGTCATACCAAGAGATATAATTTCCAACTTTATCAACAACTCTTTTTAGCTCATCCTCGGTCAGTTTGCGATTCAATTCATCGCCAGCCACTTCTTGAAGATCAGCGACACATAACGAATAAATGATTTTATTTCTTCGCACAATTAGCTCTTTTTATTACACTATAAATAATTTAGTAATGTATTTATTCTATTTTCTTTGTATTCATTTTGAGAATCAAATAAACTTTGTGACAAAATTCTTTGCATGTTTTTTTTCTCTGTGGATTGCGACTTAAGCACACGGAAATTATTCACAACATTTAATTCTCTCTGAAGGAACCACTTTTCTAAAATGCAAGAATATTTTGCATTATCAATTTCAATATTCTTTGCATCATTTATAAATTTGAATTCTTCCATAAAGTCGGGTTTGGCAATAGCATTAATAATTGAAAGAATTACTTCCATCGTTCCAGTCTCTTGGGAAAGGAAATTCCAGAGTTCATCGGCGAGTAAAATTTCTTCATGGTCAAAATATTTCTTGAAGTCCACGCAATAATTGAAAAATCTATCTTTATCGTAGCCACATTTTTTACTGTGTAAAGGATCAAACGGAAATCCAAGAAAGAAAAATATTTCCTTTGATGGGAATTTGGCTTTAAGTGAAGCCTTCCCATTTAAGAATTTAGTTTTTTGTTCTCTAGAGATATCGCTGTTAGGTTTTACTGTTTTTAACTCAATCATTATTATTTTATCTTCTTCTTCGTAATAAACATCCGCCGAAAAATTTGGGGCTTCAACATTCCCATTTGCCAAACTAAAAAATATCTCATCATTTTCTTTAGACAAAATTGGAACGCGATTTCCATTTTTTAATGAGGAAATTATATTACTAATAGTCGATTGTTGATGACTATTGATAAGCATTCCATGGAACTTTCTTTTTTCCCCATCACATAAAACATGGGCAACATTTTCAAAAAACGACTGACCAACGCTTGTGTTCAGTCCATGCATCCAACTTGCTAAACTAACAAATATTGGAATATCTGTAACATACTTTTCAATTTTTACTTTGAATGCTTCTAAAAAAGCTGCATGAAATGGTGCATTGCGATTTTTTAACGCATCTTCAGGGAAATTATCAAATCTCGATTTTAAAGTTTTAATAACTTCTAAAGCAATTCTTTCTTTCTTCAAAGCATCCATTATGAATTCCTTTTAAATAAAAATATTGTTTCAGAATACGCGCCTTTATCTTTCTCTGTTCTATTCAAAACCGGTCTTTTAAATTGCTGTACTATTGTCATCCCGGCTTTTTCAGCAATTGTTGGATACAAGTTATATTTATCATTAGCTACTAAAAAAACATTGTATTCATCTTGTAAATATTTTTTACAGTTATTTAGAACTGCTGCAATACCGCTAACGTAAGACTCTTTTGCTGCTCGTCCTTGCCCGGAGAAGAGCCTGCCAATTTCCAATTCATCTCTTCGTTCAAAACCAAATAAATCATAAGCATAAGCATGTTGTTCGTGATAGTCGATTAAACCAACATAAGGCGGACTTGAAAATATACCACTGATTTTTTGTTTCATCAATTGTTTTGAGAATTCCGGATTTATTTTATCCGTAGAACTAAACAAATCAATTGTTCTACTATCACCGGTAAAACAATGATGATAAGTCCCCGTTCTTAGTGAATTAAATTCAACCAATCGTTTCAACGTATCCTTGGCATATCTTTCCCACCAACTCATAATTGAAAACAGCGGTTTGCAAATCTTTCCGTGTTTTGAGCAATAGTATGTGGTTGAAATGGGTTCCAACAGTGTCGCCAAGTCTGAATGAGTTGTTGCCCGACAAGAGCGAATTGTTCTACTTAATATAATTGTAGCAATTCTCTTGGTGTTTGGATTTTTGATTTTTTTTATTAATTCAAATGCAAAATCAATTTCTGTTCTAACATGTTTGAGATACCATTTATCTAAAAATCTTTCTGCATTTTCTTGTTTTAATTCTATTCCAAATTCTGTAACTAATTTTTTATAAATTGACAAAAATTCTTTTTCTTTTGCCTTTCCATAAATATGCTCATCAATTTCTTTATTCCTAAGTTGCCACTTGTACCCTGGAGAAGGGAAAAACTCATTATTAAAAACCGAAAGTTTTTCTAGTAAACATTGTTCAAACTTGACCGTTTTTGAATCTAAAATAAATTGCCGAAGTTTTTCTGTTATTTTTTTTAATTCAAGGTTAAGGTCAGGTAAATCATAGTGAGCGATTTTAACATTACTAATCAGCGAATTAAAGGCCGAAACATCAATTCCCAAAGCATTCATCCCAAGTTCATTTGCTTGAACCAAAGATGTTCCGCTCCCACAAAACGGATCAAGCACGATATCGCCTTTATGAAAATAAACGTCTTTCTTAAATTCATCTGTGTGTTCATCTAAAAAATACTCCACCAACTGTGGAATGAATTTCCCTTTATACGGATGCAAGCGATGAACATGTTTAGTCGTTTCGGATTCTTTATATTGCTCAAAAGATAAATGCCAGTCAATATCAGTACCGAGTTTTTCTTTCCAGTTTGACTGACGACTTCCCAAATAATCTTTGTAATAATTAATTAACTCCTCTTTGCAGACGAAAGCATCCCCATTATTTCCGAATTTTTCAATACGACCATAATTAACCAGGTAAGAAATATTCGCAGTCGTGACCTTTCGGTTCAACTCCAAACTTATCCATTCACTGGCTTCTTTAATTGTTATTAATTCGGTTTTCATGTTATATTTTATCTAATACTTCGGTTTAACTTTATACGGAATCGGGTCTTCAACACCTGCTTGCTGAAAGCCGCGCAAACGAAATGCGCAGCTATCGCACACACCGCACGCTTCATCTTCACTTTGGTAACAAGACCATGTTAAATGAAGCGGAGCTTTTAACTCGGTTCCTTTTTTTACAATTTCCGCTTTCGATAAATTTATTATCGGAGTAAGAATTTTAATTTTCGTTTCCGGTTTTGTTCCTTCGTCAACCATTTTTTCAAATGCGGAATAAAACTGCGGGCGGCAATCGGGGTAACCGCTTGCATCTTCATAAACAGCGCCTATTCCAACAGCTTCAGCTTTAATAACTTCCGCCCAGCTTACACATGCCGATAAAATATTTGCATTTCTAAAAGGAACATACGAACTGGGAACTTCTTTATTTTCCAAATCAGCTTTTTCTACCGCCAGATGAAAATCGGTAAGCGATGAACCGCCGATTTTATGAAAGTGAGAAAAGTCAATCAGCAATCTATGCTGCACGTTATAAAAATCAGCGACATCATTAAACGCTTTTAGCTCGCGCGTTTCCGTCCGCTGACCATAATTAAAATGGGCAAACGCCAATTCGTATTTTTCGTTTAAGATTGCCGCGGTTACACAACTATCCATTCCGCCGCTGACCGCAATAACTGCTAAAGGTTTGTTCATACTACTCTTATAAAATAAAACCGCACTTAGCGGTTTTCGGGACTGTGTTTAATTTTGAATGCAAAATAAGGAAATTTCACCTCGATAGAAATAAGTTACAATTTTTCTCCCGAATACTCTTTATAAAGGTTTTTCCTTCCCAACAATTGCATTCGCGCTTCGCGGATGTTTGGTGTTATATTCCTCCTTAATCTTACTCCTATGCATAATCTTAATCCAGTTTTTCACCGGATTAAGAGGAAGAAAAAGATTATGATTAAGATTAAGAATTCTAGCGATATGTTCAGTTACTGCCTTTTCTGTTTTAAAAGCCAATCATACAATTCTTGATTGTTGTACGTCTCCGTCCATGCATCATGCCAGGCTTCGGGATAAATTGTTAGCTTTGCATCATTACCGCAATTTTTCAAAGCATCAACTAACTGCTGAGATTCTTTGATCGGAACAACTGGATCTTTTGCGCCGTGAAAAACCCAGACCGGAAGTTTTCCAATTTTACAAATCGTCAGTGGATTTCCACCACCGCAAACCGGTGCAAGGGCAGCAAATCTGTCCGGATATTTTTCGGCTAATGCCCAGGTAGCATACCCCCCCATCGAGAGTCCCGTTACATAAATACTTTTTTCATCAACTTTATATTTTTGAACTATATCGTCGAGCAGAGCAGAAAGGTCTTCCGCCGACCACCAGATATTTTCGGGACATTGTGGCGACACAACAAGAAACGGGAAATCTTTTCCTTGATCAATTAGTTTTGGAGGACCGTGTTTCTTTACCAGATTTAGATCGTTCCCACGTTCTCCGGCTCCATGTAAGAATAATAAAAGCGGAAATTTTTCTTGAGCTGAGTTATAATTCTTTGGAAGATAAAGAAGATAATTCATCTCCACTTTCTTTTTAATTTCTTTTGAAAAAGTTTTTGCTTGCTGTCCAGTTGCTTCTTCTTGCGTTTTCTTTGATGAAGCGCATCCGGAAAACATCAACGCCCCGACAAATGCAAAACCCAAAACAATGATTCCTTTTTTCATTTTGTATCCTTTTAATTTAAATAAAACTTTGGTCAAGAAACTTTCTACTTTCTACTTTCCACTTTTTACTGCTTTCATTTCCAATTTCGCTGAAACATGTAATAGACCTGCCTCGGTCTCCATTCATCATAACCATCGCCGTTTTGATCCTGCGTTACGGCAATTGTGCCCCACCATTCTTCGTTCGAATAGCCGTCAGGATGCGCACCTGTTGTATAACCACCGTAATCATGGCTATTCGGATCGCCCGCTTTCCACCATTCATCTGTGTATTCAAAAACAGTTCCGCCAATTACAACATCGTTTGCGGAAAGTATCTGTGACCAATTCATACTGTCAATAACCGCTTGTGTTGTTTCATATTCCTGCTTTGTGCGATTGTCTAACGCATCAATTCCAAATTCGGTTATCACCAAAGGTTTATTGGTTTTTGTCCGGTAGATATCAAAACGCGGGGTTAAGTTTAGTTCGTAAATATTCGTCGCCCAAAGATCAACATAAGAAAGAGCCGCGTCATCAGCGTTCATCGAAACGCTTCCAACGTTATAAATGTTTCCATTATTTATACAAACCGGATGATATTTTTCTCCTTCAACTTGATAAGCAACAATGGCAAGTTCCTGGCAAAGGGAATACCAATTAGCATTGTTTCCGTTCTGATAATTTTGTTCGTTGCCAAGGTTCCACATCAAGACACCGGGATTATCTTTAAGGTCAACCACCATTTTGGCGAAATCATCTTTTACTTGCTGCCTCACCGAGGGCTGAGTGAGATCATAACTGGTTTCTACCCAAAAGCCTGCGATAACCCGAATATTTTGTGCCGCCATTTTGGTCAACATTGTTTTGCCGGGAGTTGAGTATGTTCGAATTGTGTTGGCATTCATATATTTCAAGTACTGAATACTTCTGTCTTCGAGCGTTGAGGTAATTGGTTTATTTCCAATCGGTGTAATTGAATATGCAGCTCCTTTTACATAATATGGCGAGTAGTTTCCGTCACCATCATAATCAACTTCTAATTTTTTATTAGTGATACGGACAGGACCGGTACTCATCGGTTTTACATCGGGCACATTATAATTTTTTAACGTTAAAACCGGATTGATAGTTGAGTAACCATTTATTGCCGAGGGAACTTCGGCGAGGTATGTTTCATATCCGATATGTTCAACTTTTAACGTATGCTTTCCGGCAGGAACATTTTGCAGAATAAATTGTCCTTGTGCATTCGTTAATTCTCCTTCATATGTTGGTGCCGTAGCCAGAGAGACTTTCGAATCACTAACGACTTTCCCGCCGCTATTTTTTACAACTCCCGAAATAGTTGTTGGATTTTGATAATCCTCTTTTTTCGGGTCAGTTGTACAACCGATCATTGAGGTTAGCAGAAATAAGATCAATAACTTTTCCATTTTTTCCTTCAGAAAATTTTTAATCCATTAGTTCAAACTCATCCTCTAGGCATTCGGCCGAGTTTGTTCCTACAAAGACTTTAAACATCCCCGGCTCTGACACGAAGTTCATATTTAGGTTGTAGAACTTCAAATCTTCTTCCGTTAGTACAAACTCAACATTTTTCGTTTCTCCTTTCGTCAAAAAGATTTTGTGAAATCCTTTCAACTCTTTAACGGGGCGTGTAACCGAGCCAACCAAATCACGGATGTAAAGCTGCACCACTTCTTCACCGTTGTATAATCCATCATTCTTTACTTCAACAGAAATTTTTAACGGTTCGATTTTAGAGATATTTTTTGATGATAATTTTAGATTACTGTAAATAAACTTAGCATAACTCAATCCATATCCGAAGGGATAAAGGGGAGAATTACTATAATCGGAGTAGTAGGAAGTGTAATTGTCTTTAGGGTTGTAAGGCCTGCCGGAATTTTTATGGTTGTAATACATTGGCACCTGACCAACAAATCTTGGAAATGTTACGGGAAGTTTTCCGCTTGGATTAACATCGCCGAACAAAACATCTGCAATCGCACTGCCGGCTTCAATACCCAAAAACCAGGTTTCCAAAATAGATGAAACATGTTCGTCTAACCAGGTGATAGTAAGCGGTCTGCCGTTCATTATTACCGCAACAATTGGTTTCCCGGTTTTGTGAATTTCTTTTGCAAGTTCCTCTTGCACACCGGGCAGATCAAGCGTTGCACGCGATCTTGCTTCTCCGCTCATGTCCAGACTTTCACCTAAAACCAAAACGACAATATCGGCTTGGTTAGCAGTTTCGACTGCTTTTGCAAATCGGTCTTTTTCGTTTCCCTTTATAGAACATCCTTCTTCAAAAAGAATTTCCGCATTGATGCCAAGTTTATTTTTGATTCCTTGAAGCACAGAAACAACTTGCTTGGCATCGCCTTGTTGATTCCAAGGTCCGAGTGGATCAATCGTTGAATTTCCCAGTGGACCGATAACCGCAATCTTCTTTTCGCCTTTAGCGATGGGGAGAAGTTCGTTTTCATTTTTTAAAAGAACAATTGATTTTTGCGCAGTTTCAAGAGAAGCCTCTCGCATTTCTTTAGTGAGAATGGTTTTCTTTTCGCGGTCGGTGTCACAATATTTATAAGGATCATCAAACAAACCAAGGCGGAATTTTATTCTTAAAATTCTTCGAACGCTTTCGTCAACGGTTAGCATGGATACTTTCCCCTCGGCAATTAATTCGCTTAAATGTTTTGTGTAAGCGCTTGCTTCCATATCCATATCAAGACCTGCGTTAAGAGCAAGTTCTCCGGCTTGCTTCAAATCTTTTGCAACTCCGTGTGGAATTAACTCGCCGATTGAATTCCAGTCGCTAACCACAAAACCATCAAACTTCCACTCATCTCGTAAAATTTTTGTAAGGAGCTGCTGGTTTGAAGAAGATGGTACTCCGCCAATTTCGTTGAAGGAGGCCATAAGCGTTGCGGCTCCGGCATCAACACCCGCTTTAAATGGTTTTAAATAAACGTCTCTAAATGTGCGTTCAGAAAAATCAACTGTGTTGTAATCCCGACCGCCTTCAGCGCCACCGTAACCGGCAAAATGTTTTAAGCAGGCAGCAATGGTGTTATTCGCAGAAAGATCGCTGCCTTGATATCCCTTTACACGTGCGGCAGCCATAGCAGATCCGAGGAAGGGATCTTCTCCGCTTCCTTCAACAATTCTTCCCCAGCGTGGATCACGGGCAATATCAACCATGGGATTAAATGTCCAATGGATTCCGGATGCAGACGCTTCAATCGCCTGCATTCGCGCTGATTTTTTCACAAGCGCCGGATCCCAGCTACTTGCTTCAGCCAACGGGACGGGAAAGGTAGTGCGGAAGCCGTGAATAACATCCAAACCGAAAATTAAAGGAATTTTCATCCGTGATTTTTCAATTGCTATTTGTTGAAGCTCTTTAGTTGTTTCAGCCCCGATAATATTTAAGAAGGAACCAATTTTTCCTTGAGCGATGAGCTCTTCGCTTCCTGTTTTTGGTTTTGTTGATTGCGCGCCGGTGTCCCAACCTCCTGAAAACTGAACAAGCTGCCCGATTTTTTCGGTTTGCGTCATGAGCGAAAGAACTGAATCAACCCGTTCTTCGATCGTTTTTACGCTTTGGGAGAAAACATTTTTTTGAATGATTAAAAAGAAAATAATAAAAGGGAAAAGAATGATGGTTGATTTGCCGGCTTTCATAAGGTACTCGCTTGTAAATAAAAGTTGAATGAGCTAAAAATATTAAAACTTTACCGAAGATAAAATTTCTTTATAAGGAAAAGGCAAACAATTTTTATGCCTTAAAAGAACCTACACCGGTGAAAATTCTCTAACTTTATACGATGCGACCTTGAGGATATTATTAAGCTAATAATGGAATTCTTATCGAATTAATAAAAACAAAGCATTAAAAATATTTTAAGTTATGCTCAACCTGAGCAAAGAGTGCAAAAAGAAAGAGCTCGCTAAATGAAAGAAACCATTTTTACCGAAAAGTTGTTAGCATTAGGAGAAGCTAATAACAATAAAATTGCCAGAGTCCCTATGAGTATAAAATGAAACCCAAAATAATTTTACCCATTATTTTATTTACAATGATTTTTTTCGTTCTCTACTTTGCCTATCCGCTAAACGGAATTCCTGCGGCTTCAAGAACAAATCATTTTACATCGGACTCTTTAATCAACAAGGATGAATCAACAATGAAAACCATGAACTTAACCGAAGAAGAATGGAAGCAGCGCTTAACACCTGAACAATATAGCGTGCTTCGCGAGAAGGGCACAGAACGTCCGTTTACCGGTTTGTATTGGGATAATCACGAACAGGGAACATATAAATGTGCAGCTTGCGGAAGCGAATTATTCTCTTCCGACACAAAATTTGATTCTGGCTGCGGCTGGCCCAGTTTTTACGATGTCTCTTCAAGTTCGGCGATTGAGTTGAAAAAAGATTCCAGCTTTGGAATGATCCGGTTTGAAGTGATTTGCAAAAAGTGCGGTTCACATCTGGGGCATGTTTTTGATGATGGTCCACAGCCGACACATTTGCGATACTGTATTAATTCCGCCTCTTTGGATTTCAAGAAGGAAGAGAAGAAACATAATCCATAACATGGTTAAGCCGGAACCAAATTATTTGAGATCAATGAATGATTGAATGTTTGTATGGCTGAATGAAAATCAATTCAACAGTTAATAATTTGTTGGTCAAACCATTCGTCCATTCAACTTCATTCTCTCATGCTGTCAAAGAAGATGGTAATCATCTTTTTCTGCTAAGAGGCGGCATTTTCATTTTTTTTATTCTAAAGCCAATTCAACTTTTTTTTATAATTTGCACCAGCACTTATTTATAAATTTTTCTCAAAGAAGAATGTCGCTGCTTTTTCAAACTCTAGTAATTTTCCTTTTCGCAATGAACCTTCCGGCTCAAAGTGAAACGCTTCTCGCTAACGTTGAGCATCGTCAGAAACAAAGCTTAAACGGGCAGTGGAAAATTATTATTGATCCGTACGAAACCGGCTATTATAACTACCGCTACCAGCCACGCACAGACGGGTATTTTGAGAACAGAAAACCAAAAGATAAATCAGAATTAGTCGAATATAATTTTGATACTTCGGAGGAGCTTACCGTTCCCGGAGATTGGAACACACAAAAAGAAAAATTATTTCTTTACGAAGGAACGATCTGGTACAAAAAATCTTTTCAGTATAAAAAGAAAACCAACACACACGCTTTCCTTTATTTTGATGCGGTAAATTACGAAGCGATTGTTTATGTGAACGGGAAAAAGCTCGGTGAGCACGTTGGCGGATTTACCCCGTTTAATTTCGAAGCAACAAACGAACTGATTGACGGCGAAAATTTTGTTGTTGTGAAAGTTGATAATAATAGAAAGCGCGAAGGCGTCCCCACGCTAAATACCGATTGGTGGAATTACGGCGGTATTACACGCGATGTTTATTTAATAAATGTCCCCCAAACTTTCATCAAGGATTATTTTCTTCAACTAAAGAAAAATTCTTTAACTGAAATCTCAGGCTGGATTCAACTTGAAGGGAAAGAAAAACTTCAAGAAATCAAGATCGAGATTCCCGAAGTAAAAAAATCTATACAAGTAAAAACAAACGAAAATGGATTTGCCGGAATTCATTTTTCTGCCGATCTAACTTTATGGTCATCCGAAAATCCTAAAACTTACACAACAAAAATTATTTCACAAACAGATTCGCTTGAAGACAAAATCGGTTTTCGATCAATAGAAACAAGGGGAAGTGAAATATTCATAAATGGCAAATCAATTTTTCTCCGGGGAATTTCGATTCACGAAGAAGCGCCGTTCGGCGGAGGCAGAGCAAATTCCGAAAAAGACGCTGACACACTTTTGGGCTGGGCAAAACAGCTCGGCTGCAATTTCGTTCGACTTGCCCACTATCCACATAACGAAAAGATGATCCGAAAAGCTGAAAAACTTGGATTGTTGGTCTGGGCAGAGATTCCCGTTTATTGGACGATCTTATGGGATAACAAAGACGTGTTTGCAAACGCGGAAAACCAATTAACTGAAATGATCACGCGCGATAAAAACCGTACGCCAATCATCATTTGGTCGGTCGCGAATGAAACTCCGGTTGGTGAAGCGCGATATAATTTTCTTCATCATTTAATTAAAACAGCAAAAAAATTAGACCCGACAAGATTGATAACAGCCGCAACGGAAATTCATTCTGATAAAAATAAAATTACGTTAAGCGATTCGCTCAGCAATTTGCTCGATGTCATCGGCGTTAATGAATATATCGGCTGGTACGGTGGAATAGCGGAAGACGCACCGAAAACAAGTTGGGAAGCAAAATATAACAAGCCGCTAATTATTAGCGAATTTGGCGCAGATGCAAAATTTGATTTACACGGAAATGCGCACGAGCGTTTCACCGAAGAATATCAAGCGAATGTATATGTTAAGCAAATTGAAATGTTGAAGAAAATTCCGTTCCTTCGCGGAATGAGTCCCTGGATTCTTGCTGATTTTCGTTCACCAAGAAGACCGCTTCCCGGTATTCAAGATATGTACAACAGAAAAGGATTAATCTCTGATAAAGGAGAAAAGAAGCAAGCGTTTTATGTTCTGCAAAAATTCTATGATGAAAAAACAAAGTAATTATGGATCATCGAAAAATTCAACAAATGAAAAATGAAATTCAATTTATTTGCAATGATCGCGAGATAACAACCGCGGTTCACCCGGCAACCACGGTTCTCGATTTTCTGCGAAAGAGTATGCGCTTAACCGGCACAAAAGAAGGCTGCCGTGAAGGTGACTGCGGCGCTTGCACGGTGCTTGTCGGGGAATTAAACAATGAAATAATTTTATACAAACCGGTAAATTCTTGTTTGCTTCCTTTAGCTTCGCTTCACGGAAAACATCTTGTTACCATTGAAGGTATTAATCAAATAGAATTGAATCCTTTGCAGCATGCTTTTGTTGATGAAGGCGCTTCGCAATGCGGATTTTGCACACCCGGATTTTTAGTGTCGCTTACCGGGTATTTCCTTACCAATGATATTTATTCTGCTGAAGAAGCCATCAACTCACTTGACGGAAATATTTGCCGCTGTACCGGTTATGCTTCCATAAAACGTTCGGTTGAAAAAGTTACGAACGAAATTAAGTTGAATAAAAATTATTCAACCCTCGAAAAATTTGTAGAATTAAAAGTTCTTCCCGGTTATTTTCTAACAATTCCCGAAAGGCTGGCAGCGATAAAACTGTTGATAAATCAGCACGCAAGCGGAGTTTTTATTTCCGGAGGAACCGATTTGTTTGTTCAGCAATGGGAAAAACTTTTGTCAAGCGATGTACAATTTCTTCAACGAGATGCATCAACTCCAACAATTAGGATTGAAGGCGAGAGTTGTTTTATTGATTCGCAAACTACGATTTCAGAAATAAAATCTTCCGGCATTCTTCAAAAATATTTCCCGCAACTCGAAAATTATTTTCAATATTTCGGTTCGCTCCCAATTAGAAACCGCGCTACGGCTGGAGGAAACATTATCAACGCTTCTCCAATCGGAGATATGACAAATTTTCTTTTAGCTTTAAACGCCCAGCTTCATTTAAAAGAAAAAGACAAGGGAAGAGTTGTTCCGCTAAAAAACTTTTACACCGGTTACAAGCAACTTGACAAAAAAGAAAATGAAATTTTAGATTCAGTAAGTTTTAACCTTCCGCAAAACATTTTTCACTTCAATTTTGAAAAAGTGAGCAAGCGGACATTTTTAGATATCGCAAGTGTCAACACTTCAATTTATTTAGAAGAAGAAAATTTAACGATAAAGGAGATTCATCTTTCAGCCGGCGGGGTTGCCCCTTGTCCGCTCTATCTTTTTAAAACAAGAGAATTTCTTCTTGGGAAAACAATTTCTCCACAACTGGTTAAAGAGTCTGCCGAAATTATTCAAACAGAAATTTCTCCCATTAGCGATGCGCGCGGTTCGGCGGAGTACAAGCGGTTATTATTGCGTCAATTATTCTTTGCACACTTTATAAAATTATTCCCAAAGATTATTTCGCTTGAGGAGGTTGTATGAAAAATTACGACACAACCCGGCACGTTCGCGGTGAATCGCTTTTTGCAGATGACTTTCTTGTTCCCGAAGGAACATTATTCGCATCGGTTTTTGCTGCTTCAATTGCGCACGGAAAAATTCTTTCTATAGACATTTCAGAAGCAGAAAAATTTTCCGGTGTTAAAAAAATTATTACCTCCAAAGATATTCCGGGACAAAATCAAATCGGCGGAATTATTCAAGATGAACCTCTCCTTGCAGAAAATGAAGTTCACTATTGCGGACAACCGGTTGCCGTTGTGTTAGCAGAAAATCTTCTTATTGCTCGTGAAGCAAAAAAGAAAATCAGAATAGCATACGAAACGCTTGCACCGATTACCGATGCACGGGAAGCGTATGCAAAAGGAATGTTGATCATTCCTCCAAGAATTTTTTCTAACGGAAATGTTGATGAAGCCTGGAAACAATGCGATGTAGTGGTTGATGGAACAATCGAGACCGGAGCGCAAGAACATTTGTATCTTGAAACTCAAGGAGCAATCGCTTTTCCAACTGAAGGAAATGGGATAAAAATAATTTCTTCCACACAAGGACCAACCGCAACACAACGGGCAGTAGGTAAAGTTTTAGGTTTGCCCATGCATCAAGTTGAAGTTGATGTTATGCGGTTAGGCGGCGGCTTCGGTGGAAAAGAAGATCAAGCAAATGCGTGGGCGGCAATGGCGGCTGTCTCGGCTTTTGTAACGAAGAAACCGGTGAAGCTGATTCTCCCGCGACAGGAAGATATGCGCATGACGGGCAAACGTCATCCTTATTCTGCCGATTTTAAAATCGGTTTATCGCAAGATGGAAAAATTTTAGCTTACGAAATTACCTTCTTTCAAAACGCGGGCGCTTCTGCGGATTTGTCAACTCCAATTTTAGACCGGACACTTTTTCATGCGACGAATAGCTATTTCGTCCCGAATGTTAAAGCAACAGGTTTATGCTGTCGAACCAATCTTCCACCAAATACAGCGTTTCGCGGCTTCGGCGGACCTCAGGCAATGTTCGCAATGGAAGCTGCGATTTATAAAGCCGCTAAAAAAATGGGAGTTGACGCTTCGGTCATTCAAGAAAAAAATCTTTTAAAAGAAGGAGACGAATTTCACTACGGTCAATTGGCAAAAAATTCAAAGGCACAAGCGTGCTGGTTTAAAGCGAAAGAAAAATTTAACTTTGATCAAATCAAAAAAAATGTTGAAAAGTATAATGCGGAAAATAAAATTCTAAAAAAAGGTTTTGCGTGTATGCCGATCTGTTTCGGAATTTCTTTTACTAACACCTTTATGAATCAAGCCGGGGCGCTCGTTCATATTTATTCCGATGGAAGCGTTGGAATAAGCACCGCCGCGGTTGAAATGGGGCAAGGGGTGAATGAGAAAATCCGTTGTGTCGCCGCTGAAATTTTTTCGATTGATAAATCAAAAATCAAAATTGAGACAACAAATACCACCCGCGTTGCAAACACTTCTCCTTCAGCTGCCAGCAGCGCCGCTGATCTTAACGGCAAAGCAACCGAACTTGCGTGTAAATATTTATTTGAAAGATTAGTAAGTTTTGTTAAAGATGCATTCAATTATTCTACAACAGATCCAATTGCATTTCGAGATGAGAATATTTTTTGTAATGAAAAGGCAATAGGTTTAACGTGGGTGGAGTTAATTCAAAAAGCATTTTTTAAAAGAGTGGATCTCTCGGCTCACGCTCATTATGCCGTTCCCGGAATTTATTTTGACAGAGAAAAAAACAAAGGAAATGCTTTTGCTTATTATTCGTTCGGAACTGCAATTACAGAAGTAACCGTTGATTGCCTACGCGGAACTTATATTGTTGATTCTGTAAAAGCTGTCCACGATTTTGGAAAAAGTTTTGCAAAAGTGATTGACCGCGGACAAGCCGAAGGGGCAATAATGCAAGGCATCGGCTGGATGACAATGGAAGAAGTGATTTATAATTCCGATGGCAAATTATTAACCGACGCGCTTTCAACTTACAAAGTGCCGGACATTCATTCTGCTCCGAAGGAAATTGAAATTCATTTTTTGGAGAACTCTGATAATCCGCTTGGTATCTTTAATTCAAAAGCAATCGGAGAGCCGCCGTTAATGTATGGCATAGGGACTTTCTTCGCCTTGCAAAATGCGATGAAATCTTTTCGACCGGAGAAAGAATTTCAGTTTTCTGCGCCGCTCACTCCGGAAAAAGTTTTACTCAGTCTTTATTATTAACAAAATAGTATTTTGAAAACTATGCTGCTTCTAAAAAATTGCTTTCACATTGAAACGTTCGATAACGAGAAAATGTATTCCGGATACGATATTCTTATCGAGAGCAATAAAATAAAAAAAATTGAAAAGAACATTTCTTTACAAGAGAATCACAAGATATTAGATTGCTCAAAATGTGTCGTCATTCCCGGTTTGGTTAATACCCATCATCATTTTTATCAAACCTTAACAAGAAATTTACCGGCGGTACAAAACGCAAAACTGTTTGATTGGCTTGTCTATCTTTATGAAATTTGGAAGAATCTTGACGAAGAAGCGGTTTACTATTCTTCTTTGATCGCAATGGGAGAACTTCTGAAAACCGGATGCACGCTGACAACCGATCACCATTATTTATATCCTAATACTTTTAGCGGTGATTTGATGGGAATACAATTTTCAGCTGCCGAAAAATTAGGAATGCGTTTTTCACCGGCTCGCGGTTCAATGTCTCTAAGCAAAAAAAATGGCGGCTTACCTCCCGATTCTGTCGTGCAAACCGAAAAGAAAATTTTAGAAGACAGTTTGCGCGTTATTCAACAGTATCACGATGCTTCCGATGATTCGATGAAAAAAATTGTGCTTGCGCCCTGTTCCCCGTTTTCAGTTACCAAAGAAAATATGAGAGACACAGCGCGGCTTGCACGCGAGTATAAAGTCCGTCTGCATACGCATCTCGCTGAAACAAAAGATGAAGACGATTATTGCGTTTCGCTTTATGGAAAACGTCCGCTTGCGTTAATGGAAGAAGTTGAGTTTATCGGTGAAGATGTTTTTTATGCGCACGGAATTTTCTTTAAAGATGCCGAATTAAAAACTTTGTCTGAAACAAAAACTTCTATTGCTCATTGCCCATCTTCAAATATGCGGCTTGGTTCGGGTATTTGCAGGGTAAAAGAAATGATTGAACAAAAGATTAATGTCGGCATTGGAGTTGACGGCTCGGCATCAAATGATTCTTCCGATATGCTCGGCGAAGTTCGCAACGCAATGCTGCTTCAGCGCGTAAAATATGGCGCAAATGCACTTACCGCAAAGCAGGCTTTTCAACTTTCAATAGAGGGCGGTGCAAAGATTCTCGGTTATACTACAACCGGAAAGATAAAAGAAGATTATCTCGCCGATCTTGCTATCTTCAATATTCATAAATTAGAATACACCGGAAGTTTATCCGATCCGCTTGCCGCGTTATTATTTTCGGGCATTTCACATCAGGCAGAGTTTACAATAGTGAACGGCAAAGTTGTTGTTGAAAATGGTAAGCTTGTTGGAGAAGAGGAAGAATTAATCATTCGTAAAGGAAATGAGATTGCAAAAAAACTTTATGAAATTAAATAATCAGCGATACCTTGAAGGGAATCGCTGAACGAAAAAATCATCGTAAACGATGATAGAATTTGATATTCCGCTTCAGCGGAATTTGTTCGATTAGCACAAACCATTTATGGTTGTGCGAAATTATCTCTATAAAAAGTTTAACAAGTTAATGAGAAAGTAAAACTATGCTGCACCAGAATCTTGAATGGTTTTTCCCGCACACAACAGAAGAAGCGGTAAAACTTATTTCACAACAGGGAGTAATTCTCCACGGCGGTGGAACCCGCATTTTGAAAACTTCACCAAAATCAATTAAGGGATTGGTGGATGTCGGTAAATTAAATATGAATTATATCCACCACTCAGGGAACAAAATTAGCATCGGTTCCGCGTCAACTTACGATGAGGTGATACGTTTTTCTGCAAGGACAAAAAAACTTTCGATGCTTGTCAAAGCCTTATCGGAAGCGGCTTCCACCCCGCTCCGGAACAGAATTACAATTGGAGGTTCTTTAAAAGATTTTCCAATCTGGTCAAGTTTATATGCACCGCTTCTTGCGTTAAACGCACAGATCGAAATTGCGGACAAACACGATAAAATAATTTCACTTGAAGAATATCTTGAAACGGGAATTATCAAAACCAAGCATTTAATTAAACGAATTATTCTTGAGGATGATCCGCAGGTCATCGGAGGAGTAAAAAGATTTGTTCTCATTCGATTTGAATATCCATTGTTTACGGTTGCTGTTGCGCTTCGGACAAAACAAAATATAATTTCCGACGCGCGGATTTTTATTACCGGCGTAAAAGGAAGATACAAACACTGCAAACGTGCGGAACATTTTTTAATTGGTAAAGAATTGAATGACGAAAACATTCAACAAGCGAAAAAACATTTTGCTCCAAAGTTTGTTTCGGATTACAAATATTCTGCTGAATATAAAGAACACGCCGCCAAAGTATTTTTTACAGATTTACTGCAAGAGTTGAAAGGAACAGTGAAATGAAATTACCATTCAAAATCAACAACAAGCAAAAACACCTTGAACTACTTCCAAACGAGACTCTCTTGCAAGCTTTACGCAACAACCATTTCACCGAAGTAAAATGCGGCTGTAACGAAGGTGAATGTGGCGCCTGTACAGTGCTTCTCGAAGGGAAACCGGTCAACTCCTGCCAGGTGCTTGCAATGAGCGTTCAAGAAAAAGAGATTACAACAGTGAAAGGAATTGGAACGCTTTATACACCGCATCTTTTACAAAAATCTTTTGCTGAAGCGGGAGCCGACCAATGTGGATTTTGTTCTCCGGGAATGGTGCTCGCTTCTTACAGCTTGTTAAAAGAAAATCCGCAGCCGACACGTGAAGAAATTTTAGTTGCGCTCGATGGCAATTTATGCCGCTGCACCGGATATGTGAAAATTATTGATGCGGTTGAAATGACAGCGCAGAAGCTACATTCAAATAAATTGGTAATGGAGTAAGTATGTTCAAATATGTAAATCAACCCATTGAAAAGATTGACGGCTTAGCGCTTGTTACCGGCGAAGAAAAATATACTGACGATTTTTCTTTTACCAATATGCTTTATGTTTCAGTTTTACATTCGGGATACGCGTACGCAAAAATTGTTGACATTGATGATTCCGGGGCGCGTAAGATGCACGGAGTTGTTGAAATTCTTTCTTATAAAAATGTCAAACAAATTTTGTACACAACCGCCGGACAAGGTTATCCCGAGCCATCGCCATACGACACTCTTCTTTTCGGAAAAACGATGCGGTTCGTTGGAGACAATGTTTGCGCGGTTGCGGCGGAATCAAAAGAAATTGCAGATGAAGCGCTCAAAAAAATAAAAGTAACCTATAAAGAATTAAAACCGATTTTGAATTTAGCCAAGTCTGAAGGTTCGCCGATTATTATCCACAAAGATGACGGAGCGTTTCCGAAAATTCCCGTGTTTTATGATGCGAAGAAAAATATTGCATCTAAGGTTGAAGCTAATGTTGGTGATTTTGATTTGGCATTTAATAAATCTTCGCGAAAGTTTGAATATGATTTTTACTGCTCGTATGCATCTCACTGTGCAATAGAGCCTCACGCTTCGGTTTCTTATCTTGATGGAAGAGGGAGACTTGTAATTATCAGCACCACTCAAGTCCCTTTTCATGTAAGAAGAATTGTTTCTCATGTTGCCGAAATTCCTGTTTCAAAAATACGTGTAATAAAACCAAGACTTGGCGGAGGTTTCGGCGGGAAACAGGAAGTTTTGTTAGAACCAATCGTTGCGATGATGACGTGGCGGACAAAGCGTCCTGCTAAGTTGGTTTATTCACGCAGAGAAGTTTTTAAATCAACACGATGCCGGCATGAATACAAAACAAAGTTTTCAGTCGGTTATGAAGCAGATGGAAAAATCAACGCGCTGCATCTTGATGCGTTGGAAAATTCAGGCGGATACGGTTCACACTCATTAACCGTGCTTGCAAACGCCGGATCGAAAACGCTTCCGCTCTTAAATAAAATTGATAATCTACGTTTTACCGGAATGGGCGTTTACACAAATCTTCCCTGCGGCGGCGCTTACCGCGGTTACGGCGCGACTGAATCTTATCTTGGTTACGGACAAGTTATTGATATGGTTTGCAATGACTGCAATCTTGATATTGTTGAATATTATAAAAAATGGGCGATCAAATCGGGCGAAACTTCTCCGATCTTTCAAGCGTTAGGAGAAGGAAAAGAAGGCGTTGCAATGACTATCGGTTCAACTTCGTTGGTTGAATGTCTTGACGAAGGAGCAAAACTTTCGAATTGGTATGAGAAGAAAAAATTGTACGGATCAAATTCCGGTTTCAATAAAGGGAAAAGATTGAAGCGTGGAATTGGAATGGCTGCGCTTATGCAAGGTTCTGCAATTCCGGAAATTGATATGGCTTCCGCTTACATCAAAATGAATGACGATGGTTCTTTCAATTTAAATGTTGGCGCAACAGATTTAGGAACGGGTTCCGATACGGTGCTTGCGCAAATCGCCTCCGAAGTACTTGACACACCGGTTGAAAGTTTCATTGTCTATTCTTCCGATACCGACTTTACCCCTTTCGATACCGGCGCGTATGCATCTTCAACAACTTATCTTTCGGGACAAGCGGTAAAAAAATGTGCTGAAGAAATTAAAAAACAAATTCTAAAAGTCGGCGCGGAAATGCTTTCGCTTTCACCTGACGAAGTTGAATTAAATGACAGCAGAGTTACCGCAAATGAACAAACGAAAGAAGAAGTTTCATTTGCGGAAATTTGCCAGTATAGTCTGTATCAGAAAAATCAATTTCAAATTCAGGCAGCTGCTTCGCATTTTTCGCAGAAATCTCCACCTCCGTTTGCAGCGCATTTTATTGAGATTGAAGTTGACACTTTTACCGGAATAATTAAAGTGCTGAATTACGTTGCAGCGGTTGATTGCGGTACGCCGATCAATCCGGTTACGGCGGAAGGACAAGCCGAAGGAGCTATTGTAAACGGTTTGGCGTATGCATTGTTTGAAAATTATTATTTCTCTCCGCACGGAAAAATGTTGAATGATACATTCGGTAAGTACGGCGTTTACACCGCATTTGATATCCCTCCGATAAAAGTAAAGTTGATAAAATCGTACGAAGAAACCGGACCTTTCGGAGCGAAATCAATTTCAGAAATAAATATTAACGGCGCTTTACCGGGTATAGCGAACGCTTTTTACAACGCTACCGGTAAGCGATTATTCAATGGTCCGTTTACACCGGAGTATGTTTTAAAAGTTCTCTCTGAATAATAATGATCCTAAAAAACTGCTACATTTATGATGAACTAACCGGGCAAGAAAAACTTGTTGATTTTCTTGTTGATGAAAAAATAACGGCAGTTAAAGAAGAACTTGCAAAAACAATTTCACTTGAAAATAAAACCACGATTAAATTAAACGAACTAGATCAAATAAAAATTGCACAGATAAACGAACACTCAGAAAAATATATTTTAGATTGCGAAGGAACGATTACCATTCCCGGCGGTATTGATCCGCATGTGCATTTCGATACTCCCGGCTTTACCCACCGCGAAGATTTTTATCACGGAAGCATGTCAGCCGCAGCCGGAGGCATTACAACCGTTATTGATATGCCGTGCACTTCGCTTCCCCCTGTAACCGATGGAAAAAACTTTGACGAAAAATTCGCGGCGATTAAAAATGAATCGGTAATAGATTTTGGACTCTATGGTGGCGTTTGCGCTAACAACTTTGAACAATATGAAAAATCAATGGAGGAGCTTGCAGGTAAAAAAGTAAAAGGATTCAAAACCTATTTCGTTTCCGGGATGAAAACTTTTCCGCAAATCTCGCTCTCACAATTTGAATCAATTTTACTAAAAGCAAAAGAATTAAATCTTCCCGTTTTGCTTCATGCTGAAGACAGTGAAGTTGTTTCGGCAATGACAAAGAAATATGAAAATGCAAACAATGATTATCTGCGCTATTGTAATTCACGTCCTGCGCAAGCGGAAATAACAGCAGTTAAAAATGCAATAGAAATTGTAAAGAGAGTTGATGGAAATTTGCACATTGTTCACGTTGCTTCATCGGAAGCGGCTAAACTTGTAAATCAAGTTCGTAATGATTACAAAATCACTTATGAAACATGTTCCCACTATTTGTTTTTTACTCATGATGATTTTAAAACAAAAGGCTCATCGTTAAAAACTGCGCCTGTGGTCAAATCAAAAAAAGATCAACTGGAATTGTGGAAATTATTAGAAGATGGAAACTGCAGCTTTGTTGTCTCAGACCACGCTCCTGCACCATTGTACGAAAAACAAACCGGTTCTTTCTGGAAAGATTATGGCGGCATACCGGGAGTGCAAACAATGATCCCCGTTATTTTTTCGGAAGGTTATAAAAAACAAAAACTTTCGTTGAAAAGATTTACTGAAGTTGTTTCAACGAATGCAGCAATGCGGTTTAATTTATATCCAAAGAAAGGGAGTTTGCAACCCGGAAGCGATGCAGATTTTGCAATTATCAATCCCAACATTTCTTGGAAATTTGAAACAGGATATTTGTTATCGAAAGGAGAAACGTCCCCATTTGACAATGAAATATTTACGGGAAAAGTTGTGCTGACAATTTTGCGTGGAAAAATTATTTACAGCGATGCGGCTGGAATAGCGGTTGAAAAAGGTTACGGAAGATTTTTGACGTGAAACAAATCAGCGATACCGTAAACGGTATCGCTGTACGAAAAAATCATCGTAAACGATGATGGGATAATTTATCATCCCGATTTATCGGGATTTTTTCGTGTAGCACATCCATTTATGGTTGTGCGGAATTTATTCGTTCTGTCGCAAATTAAAACTTAAGTAGTCTTGTAATATTAAATCCCAATCTCCATTCACCATTTCCAAAATCTTTATCTGCACCGGAAAGAAACTGCGCTGGATTTAACTTTGCATTGTTCGTTAAAATAATTTTGAAGAAATGTCCCCCCGTTTCTAACTCAAAACCAAAAGCAGCTGAATTAAACCGATTTAAATATCCGTTAACCGTTGGATTGAATTCTGCCAGCACGCTAACCATATTTGAAATGTAATATTGTAGATTCATTCCCAACGTAAACGAGTTTTGAACATCGGCGCGATAAATGTTGCTGTTGTATAAATAAGAAGGAACCAATCCTATACCGAGCTTTTTATCTATCATCGTATTAAAAATTATTTGGCCGAAATATTGATACGCTCTCCCGGAGCTTGCAATCTGTCTTATTGGTTGAGTGTTTTTTGCAATCCCGAATTGAACACCAACAAGCAATGGAAGAAAAGTTTCTTTAAATTGAAGTAAGCGGTATTTTCCCCGCAAGTCAAAATTATCATCAACGTTTGATCTGCCTAACGTAAGCACCAAGTCATCCGTCACCGCATAACCAAGGGCTAATCTCATATTCACCGGACCATCAAAACCGTATAAATTTTTTGAACCGTCTTTGATTGACGGCAAAAACCTATGGGAAATTTCAAACTCAAAATCTCCCTTCTGCAATGTTTCCGCCGTCGGCAAATTAATTGATTGAGGCGAATGAAAAAGTTGGAGAGGAAGATTATCTACTGCTTCTTGTTTCTTCCAACTTATCTGCGCCATTCCTTGTATAGCAAGAGAAAATAGAAATGTTAAAACGATTATCGAACGAAGTTTCATTTTTTCCCTTCTGCTTTATTTACGGAAAACAAATTAAAATTTAATTGAAGCTCAATCACTTCGCTTAATTTCACCATCATGATACTTGGAATATCTATATTATACGAAGAAAGTTTTATACTAAAATTAGTTTTGAGATTGTAATCGGAATTACCGGACTTTGTAAGCACGCCAGAGATTTTAATATACTTTGTTACTCCATGAATGAACATTTCTCCATCCGCATCAACCTTAAACGGACCTTGTGCAGCCGGAGTTACGTTCGTAATTTTCCCTTTAAATGAAGCATCAGGAAATTTATCTGTTTGCAAATAATTATCCCGCATGTGCCGGTTGCGCAGACCGATTCCTGTATCTAAGGTTTTTAAATCAACTTCAAAATAAAGACTGCTGTTTGTAGTATAATTATTTCCTTCCCAATACATATAACCGTCTATGTTCTCGGTAACGCCGGAAAACTTTCCAAAGGGAGCGTCGGAAATAAATTCAACGTGATTCTTTGATCCTTGTTTAACGTGTAACTCTGTTCCTTGCGAAAAAAATTCTACTGAAATAAGAAGGCATACAAAAAGTATTTTTCTCATAGTAACTCCAACAAATGATTAATCATTCTTAGCTCCGTTATTTATCCAGGTCTCTACAAGTTGAATAGCGTTTTCACTTAACTTGCCGGAAGGAGGCATAATTCCGGAGCTTTCTCCTGTATTCCTCAATCTTTTAATTAGGAAACTGTTCGCGCTGTTTCCGGCTTGTACGCGGACGAAGCTAGTATTACTTATACTTGGAACATTTACCAAATTGTTGAAAGCTTTACCAGAGGAAAGATCCATTTCAGCCGCTGCATTGGCGCCGGAATGACAACCAGCCAATGCGCACGATACATTAAAAACTTCTTTTTGAACGGTAGAAAATGTTGCTGCGGAATTGTTTGAAAGTGAGTTACTCGCTTCCGGTTCAACAATAACTTTACAACCCGTTAAAGAAATTATTAAAAGAAGAATGAACGAAATCCTGAAAATCTTTTTTTTAATCAACATGAAATATTCCTTATATACAGTTCTAACCTTGTAAATCAGAACCTAATGGTTATCAGTTTTCAGTTGTCAGTATTTTTTAATGACCAATGACGATTGACCAATTTCTTATCCGTTGTAACTAAATAAATATTGTGCCCATTTTGCACAGAATATTTTTACTAACTACATAAGTATTTCGTCCGCTTTCAAATTACTAACGGAGCAGAACCATCTTTTTTATTTCCGAAAAATTGTTTACCGATATTTTATAAAAGTAAACACCGGAAGAAAGAGATGAGGCATCAAACTCTACTGAATAACTGCCGGATTGCTTGTATCCGTTTACTAAAGAAGTAACTTCGGTTCCGGTGATGTTGTAAACTTTTAATACAACATTTCCCGCTTTCGGAATTTGATAAAATATAGTTGTAGTTGGATTAAAGGGATTAGGATAATTTTGTTTTAGGTCATAGCTCAAATTATATTTTTCCGATTTGATATCAGTTGCGCTCGAAACGCTAATAGTTTTATTCTGTGCAAAGTTCCATTGGTCGTTGCTGTTTGTTCCATCAAGGTTTACACTGTTGCCATTGGCAAATAAGGTTACAGGTCCTTCTGTCGCCGGAGCGGTATAAGTAAAAGAGAAAGCCACATTTCCGCTTGAAGATGTTTTTGGCGCCTGATGAGTTAATTCAGAATTTTCTAATCGCAAACCGGTTCCCGGCGCTAAAGTTCCCGCCGAGGCAGCAATGTTTGTACCTCCCGCAACGAGGGGTCCACCGCTAATGGTAACGGTATAGGTTTCCGTTTGTCCGGGAAGAAGAGATGCCGGTCCATCAATAATCACTGAAACGGCTGATGAAGGGGAATTGGCATGACATGTACAACCAACTCCGTTTTTTTGTGTTCTGCCGGTTATGCCTCCGTGATAGCCAAAAACATAAATTGTAACAACAACCGATAAAAACATTGTGGTTAATAAAAATTTCCCGTTTGTAAATACTCTCATAGTTTTCCTCGCATATTGCTTACTGATAAAAAACAGTCCAAATTATTTGAAATCCTATCCGATGTAAATGAAAACAACATAAGACTTTCATAAGTTCCTTGTGTTTAGAGCATGAAGATATTAAAATTTATGGAGTCTCCATGATCTGAATTTATTTCTTACGGAATCTTGCCGGATTAAAACTAAATTTACGTGTGAATATTAATTTTAGACCATTAACTCATTTACCAAGAGTGCAATCTTGATTCATTTCTCAACAGTTAAAATTTTTGGTTACTTATTTTCATACCAATGCTAAAGGTTGTGGCAATTCAATTTTAGATTTTAAGTAAGGTAATTTAACAAATTGCTACGGGTGAAAACTAAATGAAATGAGCTCAGTCTCAAATTATACTGATAATGACTTCAATTGTTCTTCTCGCGTTGCCCACGTAAGCCTAATGTGAGTTTGCAGGTGGATCGATTGCTTTATGATTTTGATATGCCATAGAGTAAAACTACATACTCAAAACATCCGATGTTGCATTGAACTAATTTTTGATTTATCTTGTTATCCCAAAAAACAAAAGGAAGAACATGCTAATCAATATTGCAACTGCTAATCCTCCCTATAAAGTTTCTCAAATAAAAGCTACGGAAGAACTAAAAAAGAGAATGGCTGTCCGCCCCGCGGTCGCAAGAATGATCGACGCCGCATCGGCTCACTCCGGAATTGATTTTAGATATTTTGTCGTTCCCGACGGCGATGAAGAGAGCAAAGAAAAATTTTATTCGACTAACGGTGAATATATTAAACCAGGCACGCAAAGAAGGATGCTCGAATATGAAAAATGGTCAAAGGAATTAACAAAAACCGCCGTAAGAAAATTGTTAGATGAAAGTAATGTTGATCCTTCTCAAATAAACAGATTAATTACAATTTCCTGCACCGGATTTTTTGCTCCCGGTTTAGATCATTATCTAATGATCGAATTCGGTATTCCGCTTTCAGCAAGAAGAACCAACGTCGGCTTTATGGGATGCGCCGCTTCGCTCATCGGATTTAATTCTGTTTTAGAAGCGATTAATTCTTCAAACGAAAAAGAAGTCAACGCGCTTGTAGTTTCAGTGGAGTTGTGCAGTCTTCATCTTCAAACAGACGCAACTCGCGATAATATTTTAGCAAACATGATTTTTGCTGACGGTTCTGCCGCAGCTTTATTTTCTAACTCGCCGCGCCTTGAAGAAAAAAAGAGAATGAACTTACTTTCCGCTGATTCAATTATGTTTGAAAATACTTCCGAGTTTATGGGATGGAAAATTGGCGACTTCGGTTTTGAAATGATGCTTTCTTCAGAACTACCAAAAATTATTTTAGAAAAAGCCATACCGGCATTACAACATATTTTATCTTTATATGGACTATCCCCGGGACAGGTACATCATTGGGTGCTTCATCCGGGGGGTAGAGCTATTTTGGATTCACTTCAATCGGGATTGAATTTAAGTGAAGATAAAATGGAACCTTCAAGAAATGTTTTAAGGAATTACGGAAACATGTCCTCTGCTTCTATCCTTTTTGTATTGAAAGAATTGATCAATGCAGGTGTTGTCAACAAAGATGAATATTGTTGTGCGGTTGCATTCGGGCCCGGTCTTACGATGGAAGTTGCTATGTTCAAAGGCGCATAATGTTTTTGAGAAGAAGCGATGCACCGGAAATTATGGATGATTTTTCTATTGAAGATGAAAGAGTTGACGAAGCTCTTAAAGAATTAAAATTGATCAACAAATTTCTTGGGGGCATCTCAACTTCTAAAACAGGTTTGAAAAGTTTGATCAGGAAAAAACATGAGTCGCTTGATTTAGAAGTTTTGGATGTCGGCAGCGGGGCTTCAGATGTTATGATTGCTTTGAGAAGAAATAATAAAAAAATGAAAATCACCGGGTTGGTTAGAAACAAACGAGTATGCGAATTTCTAAAAAAATCTTCCGAAGTAGCGGTTGTCTGCGGCGATGTAAAAACTCTCCCATTTAAATTCGGTCACTTCGATTTTGTTCACGCCTCTTTATTCCTTCATCATTTTAAAGAAAAAGAAATTAGAAATATTTTAGAAAACCTTTTGCTCCTGTCCCGCTTTGGTTTAATTATTAATGATTTGCGTCGTTCAATTTTTGCGCTTACAGGAATTAAACTGTTAACGTATTTCTTCTCTAAAAGTAAAATGGTAAAAAATGATGCGCCCCTTTCCGTAAGAAGAGGCTTTACAAAAAGGGAGCTTAAAAATATACTGACTAATTTAGCTTGTAATTATATAATCAAGCGAAAGTGGGCTTTCAGATGGTGCATTGTTGTTTATAAAAACAAGTCAAATTTGATTTTATGAGTTTAGAAAATTATGACGTCGCTATCATCGGCGGAGGTCCAGCCGGCTCTACTGCTGCAATTTATCTTGCTGATTATGGATTTAAAGTCTGTTTATTTGAAAAGAAAATTTTTCCGAGGGAAACTTTGTGCGGTGAATTTCTTTCCAAAGAAGTTATTGCAATTATTAAGGAATTAAATCTTTTCGATAAATTTATATCACTTCATCCAAACCCTATTAACACATTTAGGTTTATCAATGACAACGGTAAACAGTTTTCAGCGAATTTTAATTTCACTGCTTACGGTTTAAGAAGATCGGTCTTTGACAATTTACTTCTTAACGCAGCAAGCAGTAAAAAAGTAAAAGTATTCCAACCGTATGAGATTTCCGAAATTAAAAAATCCGGTGTAGATTTTTTAATATCAGCGCAAAATCAAGATGGCTTGAACGTTGATATTCTAAGTAAAAATGTAATCGCTGCTTATGGCAAACAGAATATTCTTGATAAAACTTTAAATCGGAATTTCGCCCGACATAAATCATTTCTTAACGGAATAAAATTTCATCTTGCTAAATCAAGATTAAAAAATATTTTGCCGAATGAAATTCGTATTTACGTAGCTAACGGAATTTATTGCGGAGTGAACGAGGTAGATAATGATACCATTACATTATGCTTTCTTGAAAATCGAATAACCCTGAAAAATTCATCCCGGCAAAATCTTATTGAATTTATTTCCAGGAATAAAAGTTTTCAAAATATCTTTGCGGAAAATTCATTCAAACAAATAAATGAACTTCAGACTTATGGAATTGTTAATATCTATTTCGGGGAAAGAAATTTAGTTGAGAATGGCGTTTTTATGATTGGCGATGCTGCCGGTGTTATCGCCCCGCTTGCGGGTGACGGAATCGGAATGGCTCTTCAGTCGGCTAAGCTCATATCAGATGTTTTTGTTAAATCAAGAAATGAAAATTTACCTGTCGAAGAAACTGAACGAACATATAAAAATTGCTGGCATAAACTTTTTAGGAAAAGATTAAATTACGCTTCATTCATTCAAAAGATAATACTTCAAAGTAAATTCAGAAATTCCGCTGTCAATTTTATAAAAATATTTCCGTCAACTTTACCAAAATTAATTAATGCAACACGCGGTAGCTAATGAGGATATAAGAAAAGAAACTTGTTATTCAAAATAAAGTTTTACTTCATATGTTTTTGTCCGGGTTGCGCAGTCCGCCGCGGTGGATTTTTGCTAACTATTTAACATACCACTTAACTTGTTTAACAGAAATAACTTGCCGGTAAATTGTAAATTATGCATATTATAACAGTAATAATTTACAAGTGTTGAAAAATGAATAACTTAGACCAAATATTACTTCCGTATAATCCATGGTGGTCAAATAAGGAATCGGCTTTTTCAAGCGTTCCTTCTTTCAGGAGACCGCTGTATTACATTCTAATTGAGGACCTGAACACTATTCCTCAAATACTTTCTATTACGGGTCCCCGTAGAATCGGGAAATCCACACTTCTTCAACAGATTATTCAAAAGTTGATTAATGACGGAATTAATCCAAAACATTTGATCTATTATTCATTTGATGACCCTGCTTTAATTTCGAGCAAGATGAATCTTGATAATCTTATTGATTACCTTTTCAAAATAGCCTCAAACAAAAAAGGAGAAGGAGTAACTTACCTATTCCTTGATGAGATTCAACGTCTTGAGCGATGGGAACTTTACTTGAAGAAATATTACGATCTAAAATTTCCCGCTAAAGTTATTATCTCCGGTTCAGCTTCTTCACCTATTTTTAAAAAGACAAGGGAAAGTTTGCTCGGCAGGGTTAAAGATTACCACCTGCTTCCTTTTTCGTTCCGTGAATTTGCTCTTTATTCATTTCAGCATAAACCGACTTTCCTTTCAGAAATTAATTCGCTCTACAAACAAGGAAAAACAATCCAGGGAATGATTACCGGCGATCCTCAAATTTCTACAGAGGTTGTTTCTCTAAGTGACCTTTCTCTTGAATTAAAAGCGGAACTTGACGCTCTTCTCAACCGCTATTTTCTTGAAGGGGGTTTTCCTGAAGTGTGGAATCTTCCAACCTGGGTTTCCAAACAAGAATATCTTTACGATAACCAGGTTAAAAAAGTAATCTACGAAGATTTAATTCTTGCCGCCGAGTTCCGCAAACCGGAATTGTTAAAACGATTTTATATTTCTCTGCTCGAAATGCCCGGTCGCGAAATTGCCGTTCAATCAATTTCTCAAGAAACCGATGTGAAGTCGGCGCAAATTGATAAATATATTCCTTTGCTTGAGATGACCGATCTCGTTTATAAAATTTCTAAGTTCCGCTCCGGCGCTTTGCGTGTGCGTAAGGGGATGATGAAGTTTTATCTTGTTGATCTTGCTCTCCGAAATGCAGTTCTTAGATTAACGGATACGTTGCTGAAAGATGAAACAATGCTCGGCTTGTATGCTGAAAACCTCGTATTTCTTGCGCTCAAAAAGTGGCGCGGAACTATCCAGATGGATTATTTCCGGGAGCGTAATGGCGAAGTTGATTTTGTTATTCACATTGCCCCTAACCGCTATTTACCGGTCGAAGTTAAATACCGGAATAAAATTGAAAAGAGTTATCTCTCCGGAATTCTAAATTTTGTTAAGCAGTATCCAAATTCGGCGCAAGCAATAGTGGTTTCCAAACAATGGTCGGATTATGGACCTAAAGAAAATATCTTTTACATCCCGCTTCCAATTTTTCTTTTGCTGTTTGATTAATCTCGATCTGGTCAATAAAATTTCGCGTTGCGTGCCAGCTTTAATTCGATGTTCTCATAATACAGTGGATTACAAATAAAAAAGGCTGAGCAACCAACTCAGCCTTTTTCTTTTTATGAAAATGAAGAAGATCAATATCGGTAATAGTCCGGCTTGTAAGGACCTTCAACCTTAACGCCGATATATTTTGCTTGTTCTTCGGTAAGCGTATCAAGTACAACACCGATTTTTGCAAGGTGTAACCGTGCAACCATTTCATCCAAATGTTTCGGCAAAGTATAAACTTTGTTTTCGTATTTGTCTGAATGATTCCAAAGCTCAAGTTGAGCCAGTGTTTGGTTGGTGAAAGAGTTTGACATTACATAAGAGGGATGTCCCGTTGCACAGCCGAGATTTACCAATCTCCCTTCAGCTAAAACGATGATGTCTTTTCCATCAATTGTGTATTTATCAACTTGCGGTTTGATTGTGTTTTTGGTGTTACCATAATTTTTGTTCAACCAAGCCATATCAATTTCGGTATCAAAATGTCCGATGTTGCAGACAACGGTTTTGTCTTTCATCAGTTTAAAATGTTCGCCGGTAACAATTTTCATATTTCCGGTAGTGGTTACAACAATGTCGGCTTCCTTAACCGCATCAACCATTTTCTTAACTTCGTATCCTTCCATCGCAGCTTGCAGCGCACAGATCGGATCAACTTCCGTAACGATTACGCGGACATGATTATTCTTTAATGATTCAGCCGAACCTTTGCCAACATCACCGTAACCGGCAACAACGGCAACTTTACCGGCAAGCATTAGATCTGTCGCACGGCGGATTGCATCAACTAAAGATTCGCGGCAACCGTATTTATTATCGAATTTAGATTTTGTAACCGAATCGTTTACGTTGATAGCCGGGAGAGGAAGCGTTCCGTTGTTCATTCTTTCGTAAAGTCTGTGAACGCCGGTGGTGGTTTCTTCGCTTAATCCTTTTATGCCTTTTACCATTTCGGGATATTTATCAAGAACCATATTTGTTAAATCGCCGCCGTCATCAAGAATTAAATTCAACGGCTGCCTATCTTTAAAATAAAGTGTCTGCTCAATGCACCAATCGAATTCTTCAGCGTTCATACCTTTCCAAGCGTAAACAGGAACTCCCGCGGCGGCAATTGCGGCGGCGGCGTGGTCTTGCGTTGAAAAAATATTACACGACGACCACTGAACTTCTGCGCCGAGTTCAACCAATGTTTCAATTAAGACGGCAGTTTGGATTGTCATGTGCAAACAACCGGCAATGCGCGCGCCTTTTAACGGCTTCGTTGCTCTATATTGATCGCGTAAAGACATTAAGCCGGGCATTTCCGCTTCGGCTAATTCAATCTCTTTGCGTCCCCATTCGGCAAGAGAAATATCTTTTACTTTATAGGGAAGTTTTTTGGTTTCTACTTCGTAACTCATTTTTTTCCTTTATTATATTTATAAACGTTTGAAATATTTCTTATATCTTAATCATAATCATAATCTTATTCTTATTCTTATTCTTAATCAAAGCATCTCCTTTGAATAATCATTTTCCGGTTCATGCAATCGATCAGAATTGTTTTTTATTAATCCGATCAGCATCGATACTATATTTCTAAGAATTTCCTTTCCAAAGACAATTTCTGCTTCGGTTAGTTTTTTCTTCCTGACCAGGACATCAAGACAACTAGCACATTCCAAAGCCGAACCACGAGCAATATCAAAGAATTTGCATCTGTCATTAGCTGTATACTTTCCATTTCCTTCTGCAATATTGAGAGGAATCGAAGTTGACGCTCTTTCAAGTTGATTTCTAACAGATAAATTTTTATCAACTTTTGGAAAAATCGATTCAAGCCAATTAGTGAATTCTAAAGAGGCTTGATACACGTTTAATTTTTCGTGATCAAAATAAATCATTTGCTTTTTCGACGGTTTAATCAAAACCTTCCGGTTACTTAAAACAGAAGAAGATTAAGAATACGATTATGATTAAGATTAAGAGTTACTTCTTTATATATTCTTTAAACAGCGGAACCAAATCTAATTGTTCCCATGTGAATAAATCGACAGTCCTTTCAACAAATTTTGGTTTACCGTTTTCTTCACCAACGATAACTTTTATCTTAGCATCCTTTTCATATTTTCTGCCGAAGTGACCGTATGAAGAAGTTGCAATATAAATCGGGTTGCGAAGTTTCAATCTGTCGATGATCGCTTTCGGAGTCATCGGAACAACTTTCCGGATCATTTTAGAAAGTTCGGCATCTGAAGCAACACCGGTTCCATAAGTATTTACAAAGATAGACATCGGCTCGGCAACACCGATAGCATAAGAAACTTGGACCAAACATTCTTTTGTTAATTTAGCGGCGACTAAATTTTTTGCGATATGTCTTGCGGCATACGCAGCGCTTCTATCAACTTTGGAAGGGTCTTTGCCGGAAAAAGCTCCGCCGCCGTGAGCGCCCCATCCGCCGTAAGAATCAACAATAATTTTTCTTCCGGTTAAACCGCTGTCTCCGTGCGGTCCGCCGATAACAAATTTCCCTGTTGGGTTAACATAGTATTTGGTTTTTTTATCGAGATATTTTGTCGGAATTACGTTGGGGATAACGTATTTCTTCATGTCAGCTTCAATTTTCTTTTGATTAACATTATCATCATGTTGGGTGGAAATTACAACCGCATCAACGCGTAAAGGTTTGCGTGTAACTTCATCATATTCAATCGTTACTTGAGATTTTGCATCTGGACGAAGGTAAGGCATTAACTTCGGTCGCTTTTTGCGGATGTCAGCTAATTTTTTTACGAGCTTATGTGAATACTCTAAAGTTAACGGCATATAATCTGCGGATTGATCGCACGCGTAACCGAACATCATTCCTTGATCGCCGGCGCCTTGTTCTTTATGAAGACCTTTGCCTTCGTCAACACCTTGCGCGATGTCCGGAGATTGTGAATGGATTGCATTTAAAACTCCGCATGAATCGTAAGAGAACATATACTCGCCTTTTGTATAGCCAATATTTTTTACCGTGTTGCGGACAACGGCTTGAATATCAACATAAGCGGTAGTAGTTACTTCACCGGCAACGACTACGAGTCCGGTTGTAACTAACGTTTCGCAGGCTACGCGGGCTTTGGGGTCTTGCACATAAATGGCGTCTAACACGCCGTCCGAAATGGCATCGCAAACTTTATCG
>MNVA01000139.1 GCA_001871325.1 Ignavibacteria bacterium CG1_02_37_35 | reverse complement strand
CCGCGTTGCGGATCATAATTGCAGTGCCGGATGGTTTATCTTTTTTAAATCTGTGGTGCGTTTCGGAGATTTCAATATCCCAATCACCAACATATTTTTGCACTTCTTTTGTCAGCTTTAATAAAATCTGGATGCCGAGCGAATAGTTGTAGCTTTGCACCACCGGAATAGTTTCTGCAAGAATTTTTAAAGTATCAAGTTGTGCGGAGGATAAACCGGTAGTTGCAATGATCAGAGGGCAATTAAATTTTTTTATCAAGGCAATCGTGTTTCCAAAATTATCCGGCAGTGAACAATCAATTAAGATTTGCGGAATGTCGGTTTGCGTTTCTCCTTCTAACGAAAGCTCAAAAACAAGTTGGAACTGATGTTCTGCAAAAACATTTTGAACTTCCCGTCCAAGTTTTCCGGTTGAACCAAGAAGTCCATACTTAATATTTTTCATACTTCTCTAACTCGTTTAACAAACGATTTTCAGTTTGTTTTGAAACCGGAGCCAACGGCAGGCGCAAAATATTTTGACAAATACCTAACTTGTTCAGTACAAATTTTAACGGAGCAGGACTTGTTTCTTCAAAAAGAAGGCTCATCATTTTTAAATATTTTTGATTTAACACTTGTGCTTGTTGCAATTCGTTTTTCTGCATTGCGGTGGTAATTTCTTTTAATTCTTTCGGGAACGCATTCGAGTAAACAGAAATCACTCCGACTCCGCCAAGCGCCATAATCGGAATCGTTTGATCGTCGTTGCCGGAAATAACTTCAAACGAATTATTTTTAATTGCTAACAGATGCGCTATCTGAGAAATATTTCCGCTTGCCTCTTTTATTGCCACAACATTTTTACAAGTTTCATTAATCTTGATTGCAGTTTCCGGCAGCACATTCATTCCTGTGCGCGAAGGAACGTTATACAAAATAATCGGGAGAGAAGTTCGTTCAGAAATATATTGATAATGTTGAATCAAACTGCTTTGCGTTCCTTTATTGTAATAGGGATTAACGATCAGCACGGCGTCGGTTTTATATTTTACGGCAATCGCATTTAGTTTAACAACTTTTTTAGTGTCGTTCGATCCGGTCCCGATGATTATTTTTACTTTCCCCTCGACAGTTTCCTGAGCGGTTTCAATTAATTTTTCTCTTTCGTACTCATTAATAACCGGCGACTCCCCGGTAGTTCCAAGTACAATAATCGAATCAACTCCGCCTTTAATTTGACGGCGGATCAATTTCTTGTAAGATTCAAAATCAATTGAGAAATCTTCATTAAACGGGGTTGCAAGCGCCGTTCCGACTCCTTCAAACATAGTATTTTATTTATCCTTTCTCAATTTAAAATTTTAATTAGTAAAGCTACAGAAACTTTAAGTACAAAGATATTTTTTTCAAATTAAAAAACAAATTAGTTAATAATTCCTTCAATTTTCTTTAATTTTAGGTATTAGATGATTGTTGAAAAACACTTGACAATAAACGCTTTGTAGATTAATTTACTTTAACAGTTAATTGGAATAATACGATGAAATTCAAATACACAAGTTCCATCAGCAAAAATCTTTTTATTATAATTTTGCTTCTATTCGGAGCAATATTATCAATTGTAAGTTGCGAACTCCCAAACGAACCCAAAATAGACCCGGGTCCTGTGGAGACTCAAATTACCATGACAATAGCTGCGCCGCAGGGGGGAGAAGTCTTAAAATCCGGAGACACGTTTAAAATTCAATGGCAAAGCAATACTTCTACAAATGTATTACTTGAATATACAACCGGTGGGACGAGATGGGACACGATCACTTCCAGCTACCCCAATTCGGGTTCCTTTTATTGGTCTACTATTCCAAGCATAACTTCAAATAACTGTAAAATAAAAATCACTACAAAAGACAGCCAACCTGTCTCTAAGGAATCTAATATTTTCAGCATTGAAAAAGATACCTCGATAAAAAAAGTAACTTTGGTTTCTCCCGGCAATGGAGAAATTTTATTTGTTGATTCAAGTTACACAATCAACTGGATAAGCACCGGTATTCAAGCACTTAAAATTGAATTGTCAACGGATAATGGATTAAATTGGAATACGGTTTCCGCCACAACTCCGGCTGACACGGGACAATTTAAATGGGCAAACATTCCTAATTTCGTTTCGAATACTTGTAAATTAAAATTAACGGATGTTTCTACCGATTCAATTTTTGCAATTACGAGCGGAAATTTTTCTATAAAAATTCCAACATATATCACTATAAAATCACCAAATGGCGGAGAAAACCTTCTTGGTGGAGGTGTTTCCGGGATTAACTGGATTAGCTCTTCAGTTGAGCATGTAAAAATAGAATATACAACCGATAATGGTATAAATTGGAATACGATTATTAACACTACTCCGAGCGATGGTTATTATGAATGGTCGCCTGTACCGAATGTCTCTTCAAATAATTGTAATATCAGAATTAGTGATGTTGCTAATAATTTAGCTTATGATGTCAGCGATAATTTATTTTCAATTTTCCCGGAACAGACTCTTAAACTTACAAGTCCAAATGGGAGTGAAAAATTCTTTTCCGGTTCTGGCACTACAATTACCTGGATAACAAACTCTATTATGGTTAGTTCTACAGAAGCTAAAACCTCAGAGACCCAAATTACCGGTAAAGCAAATAAGAAATTATCATCAAACATTTCTGTTGCAAAAAAAGGGAAATCAGTTTTAACATACGGAACGAAATCTCTTTCTTCAATCGCTAATGTAAAACTAGAATATTCTTCCGACGGTGGATCTACCTGGAGCAGCATAATAGCAAGTACCGCGAATAACGGCTCATATTATTGGCAGTCTATTCCGAATATAAATTCTTCATTGTGTCTCGTAAAAGTTAGTGATGCAGAAGATGGATCGCCGTTTGACGTATCAGACAATCCGTTTACCATTTTCAACAAAGTGGAAAAAACTATTAGAGTTACTGTTCCAAATGGCGGCGATATTTGGAATGCCGGAACCGCGCAAAATATTACATGGAATAGTACGGGTGTATCGTCTGTCAAGATAGAATATACCACTAACAACGGGGTAAACTGGACAACGCTTGACACAAATACTCCAAGCGATGGATTTTATGTTTGGAATTCTATCCCGACGTTGGCTTCAACAAATTGCAAAATAAGAATTACCGATGCGGTAGATACAACAGCATTCGATTTAAGCGATGAGGTTTTTACAATATCTCCGGAACCATACGTCAATGTTCTTACCCCCAACGGTGGGGAAGCACTGACGTTTGGAACAAGCCAAAAGATAACATGGACATCGGCAAACATTAGAAAAGTGAAGATCGATTACACGATAAACAATGGAGCAGATTGGGTAGTAATCACAGATAGTATAGAATCAACCGGTTCGTATGATTGGACTGTTCCGAATGCAAACTCAAATCTAAGCCGGATAAAAATCAGCGATGCGGCAGACGGAGTGCCGTTTGATTTATCAGATGCGGATTTCACAATAAGTAATCAAATTAAAAAAGAGATCAGAGTAAGTAGTCCGAACGGCGGAGAAATCTTATCTGCAGGTACAAGTCAAAACATTACTTGGCTGAGTAGCGGGATAAGTAAAGTGAAAATAGAATATACTTCGGATAATGGAATAAAATGGTCGGTAATTGTAGACAGTACTGAAGCGGACGGATCTTATCAATGGGCGCCAGTACCGAATGTCTCATCATCACAATGCAAAATTAAAATTACCGATAAAGATGGAACGACAAGTGATATCAGTGACACAGCTTTTTCAATCAAACCAGTTCAATCGGTAAAAGTTATTTATCCGAACAACGGAGAAGTCTTTACTGCCGGAGATCCGGTAGTAATTACTTGGGAGTCAATTGGAATAGAGAATGTAGGAATAGACTATACGATTACCAATGGATTGAAGGAAGAAGATTGGTTTGAGTTAGTAAGCAGTACCCCAAGTGATGGAGAATATCAAACGGGATTTTCGATTTCTTCAAATCAGTACCGGATAAGAATAAAAGATGTCCCGGATGGAACTCCGATGGATGCTTGTGATGGAACTTTTACCGTTCTTCCACAGCCGACAATTACGGTAACGGCACCGAATGGAGGAGAGAATTTAGTAAGCGGTAACAAAACAAATATTACCTGGGTATCAACGTATCTTGATTCAGTAAAGTTAGAATACACAACCAATAACGGCGCCAGCTGGGTAGAGATAGCTGCAACTACGTCATCAGACGGAATGTATGGATGGACGGTACCGGGAGTATCGTCTGCCTTGTGTAAGATAAGAGTTAGCGATGCAAAAGATAATGCTCCATCTGATTTATCAGATAATAATTTTACGATCAGCCAAAGTCAGTTGAAGAAAGTTACCATTACCTCACCTAACGGCGGAGAGAAATGGGAGGCGGGATCATCACAGAATATTACGTGGACAAGCGACGCTGTTGATTCGGTTCAAATAGAATATACGATAGATAACGGAGTAAATTGGGCAACGTTAATAGCTTCAACACCAAGTACAGGATTTTATAATTGGAATCCAATCCCTAAAACCCCGTCAACAAATTGTAAAATAAGAATAACGGATGTTGGAAATCTCTACTCTGATATGAGTGATGTTGTCTTTTCGATTCTTCCGGAGACCAACATTAATGTTCTTTCACCGAATGGAGGAGAGTCATTAACACTTGAAGCAAGTCAAAAGATAACGTGGACATCGGCAAACATCAGAAAAGTTAAAATTGATTACTCGATAAATAATGGAGCTGATTGGGTAGTTATCACAGATAGTATAGAATCAACCGGTTCGTATGATTGGACTGTTCCGAATGTAAACACAAGTCTAGGGCGGATAAGAATTAGCGATGCGGCAGACGGAATACCGTTCGATATATCTGATGCGGATTTTACGATTAGTAATCAGGTGAAAAAAGAAATAAGTGTAAATAGTCCGAATGGTGGCGATATTCTATCAGCCGGTACGAGTCAAGATATAACTTGGACGAGCCGCGGGATAAGTAAAGTAAAAATAGAATATACTACGGATAATGGAATAAAATGGTCAGTAATTGTGGACAGCACCGAAGCGGACGGGTCATATCAATGGGCGCCCGTACCGAACATCTCATCATCACAATGCAAAATTAAAATTACCGATAAAGACGGAGCAACAAGTGATGAAAGTGATGCAGTCTTTTCAATCAAACCGATTCAATCTGTAAAAGTTAATTATCCTAATAACGGAGAAGTTTTTACTGCGGGAGATCCGGTAATTATCACCTGGGAATCGGTTGGAATAGAGAATGTAGGAATAGACTATACGGTTACCAATGGATTGAAGGAAGAAGATTGGTTTGAGTTGGTAAGCAGTACCCCAAGTGATGGAGAATATCAAACGGGATTTTCGATTTCTTCAAATCAGTACCGAATAAGAATAAAGGATGTATCGGATGGAACCCCAATGGATGCTTCCGACGGAACGTTTACGGTGCTTCCGCAATCGTCGGTTGTAGTAACGGCACCGAATGGAGGAGAGAATTTAGTAAGCGGTAACAAAACAAATATTACCTGGGTATCAACGTATCTTGATTCAGTAAAGTTAGAGTACACAACCAATAACGGCGCCAGCTGGGTAGAGATAGCTGCGACCACGCCGTCAGACGGATTGTATGAATGGTCTGTTCCGGCTGTTTCTTCTTCATTGTGTAAGATAAGAGTTAGCGCTGCAAAAGATAAAACGCCGTCTGATTTATCAGATAATAATTTTATGATCAGTCAAAGTCAGTTGAAGAGAGTTACTATCACCTCGCCAAACGGCGGTGAAAAATGGGAGGCGGGATCATCACAAAATATTACCTGGACGAGCGATGCAGTGCAGACAGTTAAAATAGAATATACCATTGATAATGGAGTAAATTGGACAACATTAATAGCATCAACACCAAGTACAGGATTTTACAATTGGAATCCGATACCGAAAACTCCATCAACAAATTGTAAAATAAGGATTACGAATGTTGGAGATCTCTATTCTGATATGAGTGACGAAGTTTTTTCGGTTACTCCAGAAACCAATATCAAAGTTCTTTCACCAAATGGCGGAGAAGCACTGACGTTCGGAACGAGTCAAAAGATTACGTGGACATCGGCAAACATCAGAAAAGTTAAACTTGATTACTCGATAAACAGTGGAGCAGATTGGGTAGTTATTACCGATAGTATAGAATCAACCGGAACCTACGATTGGACAGTGCCAAATGTAAATTCAAATCTGTGCGTGATACGGATAAGTGATGCATTGGACGGAGTACCGTTTGATATATCGGATGCAGATTTCATGATAAGTAATCAAATTAAAAAAGAAGTAACGGTAAGTAGTCCAAACGGTGGAGAAATTTTATCAGCGGGTACGAGTCAAAACATTACCTGGACGAGCAACGGGATAAGCAAAGTAAAAATAGAATATACATCGGACAACGGAATAAATTGGTCTGTAATAGTAGACAGCACCGATACGGATGGATCATACCAATGGGCGCCCGTACCGAACATCTCCTCATCGCAGTGTAAAATTAAAATTACCGATAAAGACGGAACAATAAATGACGTAAGTGATGCAGTTTTTTCAATACAACCGATTCAATCTATAAAAGTTATCTTTCCGAATAACGGAGAAGTTTTTACTGCCGGTGAACAAGTGGTCATCAAATGGGAATCTACCGGTATAGAAAATGTTAGGATTGATTATACGGTCAATAACGGATTGCTCGAAGAAGATTGGTTTGAGTTGGTAAGCAGCACACCAAGTGACGGAGAATATGAAACAGGTTTTTCCGTTCCATCAAATCTCTACCGAATAAGAATTAAAGATGTCTTAGACGGAACTCCGATGGATGCTTGTGACGGAATTTTTAAAGTTCTTCAACAGCCGACAATTATTGTAACAGCACCGAATGGCGGAGAGAATTTAGTGAGCGGTAACAAAACAAATGTTACCTGGGTTTCAACATACATAGATTCGGTAAAGCTTGAATACACCACCAATAACGGCGCCAGCTGGGTCGAAATAGCGGTCTCAACACCATCAGACGGGCTGTATGAATGGTCAGTTCCGGCAGTTTCTTCTTCATTGTGTAAGTTAAAAATTAGCGATACAAAAGATAATACTCCTTCTGATCTGTCAGATGATAATTTCAAAATTAGTCAGAACCAACCGAGAGTTGCCGTCAC
>MNVA01000202.1 GCA_001871325.1 Ignavibacteria bacterium CG1_02_37_35 | reverse complement strand
TGAAAGTTTTGCTGCGGAAAATTCTACCGTGTCATCGCTTTTTATTTTTCTTATTTGACCGAAACTACACCCCCTTCTTTATAAACCTCTAAGCCACCAGAATAAGTCCCTATCCACTTATTCCCTGATCCATCTATCGCTATTGACAATACAGTGTCATCAAGTAAACCCGAATTTGCGCTTTTATAAACCGTCCAACTTTTGTTGTCAAATTTTGCAAGCCCACCCTTAGTCCCGATCCACTTATTCCCAGAACCGTCTATTGCTATTGAATAGATATAGTCATTAGGCAAGCCTGAATTTTCAGTATAATAAGCAGTCCAGTTTGTACCGTCAAATTTGGCAAGCCCCCCACGATATGTCCCGAACCATTTATTCCCAGAACCGTCTATCGCTATTGAGTTAACCATGTAATAAGGCAAACCCGAATTTTCAGTATTATAAACTGTCCAATTTGTGCCGTCAAATTTGGCAAGCCCTTTATTAGTACCAATTCACTTATTTCCTGAACCGTCTATCGCTATTGAGTGAACCTCGTTTGAAGGCAAGGCCGAATTTTTACTGTTATAAACCGTCCAGTTGGTGCCGTCAAATTTGGCGAGGCCACCACTTCCATCCATATCATAATTGCCTGTCCCTATCCACTTAGCACCTGAACTGTCTATCGATATTGAATTGACATTGTTATTAGGCAAGCCGGAATTTGCCTTATTATAAACCATCCAGTTGGTGCCGTCAAATTTGGCAAGCCCACGTTCGGTCCCGACCCACTTATTCCCAGAACCGTCTATCGTTATTGACAAGACACGGTTAGAAGGCAACCCAGAAGTTGAAGTATTATAACTTAGCCATTCAGGTTTTTGTGAATAAACAGAAAGAGACACAAACAGAAACATTGTTAGTAGTACATACAACCTTTTCATTTTGAACTCCTATTTATTTTAGTTTCATTTTTAAAATTCAAGTAACTCATTCTTCGGCAAAAGCCAATATTATTTTGTTCTTAATCACTTGTCTTATGGCGTAGCAACTCAGCCGCAACACAGAACAGCAATGCCAGCTTATTGCAATAATTTTTTTATTTTTTTGTCTCACGCGTTTTTTCGAAAACTCTTTACTTATTAAACAAGTTAAATGCTATATCATTTTGGTTTTTCATCAACATTGACGAGAAGAATTCTTGGGATAGTTACTTCTTCATTATTGTTTTCAAAATTTGGATTATTAAAAAAATTTTTTAAGAAATCAATAAACTCATTAATGTTATAATTTTTCTTTGAGATATTACTAAATAATTTAAATAGATAATTTAAAACATTTATATTCCTTACGATATCAGTTCCTGTGATTAAATTTAAAATTGAGAATGTAAAACAATCTATATCCAAAGTTGTCACGAGCTCAAAATGATTTTGTCTATTTATTTGACTCAAACTTTCAGAAAAAGAAATATTAGGAAAAGTTAAAGTTCTTGGTTGTCTTTTTTTATTCGTTCGTTTTCGATAGTTTATTTTTTTTGCAGAACAATAGGCAAAGTTAATTTCCTTTAAGCCGTCTTTGTAAAAAACTCCAAATGTCCCAATAGTTTCATAGTCCATAAAAGATAAAATATCCTTTGGTAATCCTAAGCTTGAATTGTCATTGATTTCCGGTCTCTCTGATAATAATTCATATTGAAAATATTCACCTTTAAATTTGAATGGAGATACCAAATTTTTAGTCTTTTTTTCATATTTAGTTTGAAGAAAAGTCATCCTAGCCTGTCGCTTAATCGGGGAATAAGTTATTATCCATAAATCTGATATTTCTCTTTTGATTTTTTGTTTAATTGTTGCTGAATAAAATTCAACTAATTTCTTGTGGGTTTCGTCAATGAATACTGTAGAATATTTCAGTGAAAGAATATTACTTAATTCACAAAATAAAGTAACTTCATTTATTTTAGATGTTTTTTTTATCTCTGATTTAATTCGTTTTTTATCATATACATATTTGAATTAACCTAAAAACGATTTCTTTATGTTCAACTCTTTTTATTTTCAAATTGATGTAAATCATTCTGCTAAACTGCACATTCTTTTAGCTCAAGGATGATAAACAAACCTCAACTCATCCATCCTCCTTAAAGACAAACACCTTTCACTAACAGAAACTCATTTTTAATTCCGCACAACCATAAATGGTTTGTGCTGCACGAACAAATTCCACTAAAGCGGAATGCTAAATGATATCATCGTTTACGATGATTTTTTCGTTCAGCTATATCCTTCAGGATATAGCTGGTAACGAGTGAAAAGAAATATTCTTGCCCCCTTTAGCTTTTTCCCCAAGCAACGTCTTGGGTAAATTTAGTTATGTTAAATAATGCTTTATCACTTCATCTAAGTAAGGATGAAATTTTTTAGGAAGATTTTTGTACTTCGACTGTAATTTCTGTTTTACTGTCTTAAAGTCATTCGAATTTGTTTTTACGGCATCTTCACGAATGTTCGATAATAAAGTTTCGAGTTTCGCTCTCACTTTTTCTAAGACTTTCCCATCGTCTGTAGCGGCAATTTCATTAATGGTTTCTTCCAAATCAAAATTATTTTTTACCAGGAGTTTAAAACAGCATCCGCGGAAATTTTCCGAGATCAATGTTCTATTCACTTCAAGTTCAGCGGCAATTTCACTAAACGCCGAGTGAGAAAATTGTTTCTGGCGAAGCGCATCTAAAACAAGTTCTTCATAATGAAGTCGCTTTTCTTTTATAAGTTCTTCAGGTAAATCGGCAAGTTGGAGAACAGTCCGCTGTTCCGCATTTGCAAAAACGAAAGCGCGCTTAAGGGCAGATTCCAACTCCCGAACATTTCCCCGCCAGTTATGCTGCAATAAAATTTCCATCGCCGCTTTTGAAAGACCGGTGAGTAAACTATTCTGACTTATAATTCCTTCAACTATTGCAGGAATATCTTCTTTCCTTTCACGAAGCGGAGGAAGCTGAATAGGGAAGACATTAAGCCGGTAAAATAAATCTTCGCGGAATTTTTTCTCTTTTACTAATTGATCAAGTTTTTTATTTGTCGCGGCAATGATCCGCACGTCAACGCGAAAAGTTTTGGCGGAACCTACTTTCTCAAATTCGCCAATTTGCAATATGCGAAGCAGTTTTACTTGAAAATTTTCTGATGTTTCTCCGATTTCATCTAAGAAGATCGTGCCTTTATCAGCCGCTTCAAATCTTCCCATCTTGTCGGCAGCCGCGCCGGTAAAAGCTCCTTTCACATGCCCAAATAATTCGCTTTCCAAAAGCGTCTCCGAAAGCGCACCACAATTGACGGCGATGAACGGAGCGTCTTTACGTTTGCTATTTTGATGGAGCGCTTTAGCGACTAATTCTTTTCCGGTTCCACTTTCACCTAAAATCAAAACAGTCTCATTTGTCGGCGCCGCTTTTATTATAAACGAAACAACCTCACGCATTACTTTCGAGCGATAAAGAATACCGCAAAAATTTTCGTTCACTTTTTCATCTGCCTTTGGCGAATAGGGCAATTCATTTTGTTCCTGTTTTTCCTGTCGGGCGATTTCCTTTTGAAGTAGTTCGATTTTTTCTTTTAGATTTTCTTTTTCTTTTAGCGACGAAGAGTCAGACTTTTTTATCAACTCAACAAACTCGTGTTCTTTTTTTGCTAAAAGATGTTTTAGCGCTTCTGCTTCTGAAATAGTCGTTTCGAAAAGTAAATTACGTTCCAAAACAGAGAAGAAAATATCTAAAATAAATAATGACAAAAATGGGAGGAAGAACGAAGCGAAATGCAGCTCGTAATTAAGAAAGCCAAAAAAGATAAATTCAATGCTCAATACAAAAGTGAAGACCGCAGTTATTAAATAGGTACGCAGTAAGGTTCTCTTCTCAAAAAGAAAAAGAAGAAAAACAAGCAAAAGCAAGTGGAATAAAATTGAAAAAGAAAATAGTGATTCATCATGTCCATTTCTCTGCAACAAATTCGAGACCGCAAACGCATGAAATGCAATACCGGGTAGAGAGGCATCGAACGAGGACGAAAGTTTTTTCGTGTACTTTTCATCTGAAACGCCGATCAATATAATTTTACCGTGGAGTTGCTGTAAGCCGGGTGAACTTTCTTTTACAAGCGAGAAAAATTCCAGCAATTCATATTGATGAAACGATTTCCACGAAGAAGTGATATTTACTTTTAGTTCATTGACGCCCTCCGAACCGGCTACTTGCGCAGAGAAAGATCTCTCACCATTTACCCGGAGAGGAATTATTCCTTTTTCTAAAAATCCTAAATGCCCGGTGACAAGTGAAGAATCACGTTCTTTAAGTGAAGGAAATTCTATTACGTCAGACGCATAAAAGTTATTCTTAATAAACATATTCCCTGGAACCGAACTCAGGATAACAGGAGCAGCAGCATTAATCTGCGATATGAGTAGATGGTCGTACATCGTTTGAATAGAGTTAGACCCGCTAAAAAAAACTTCGATCCCGATTTTTTTCACGCCGTACTTATTCAACTCATTTATAAGCAGAGCGTAATAACTTCTTTTCAAGGGCCAGCCGCCGAGCTGTGCAATATCGTTACCGGAAATGGTAATAAGTACAATATTGGTATCCGGTAAAACTTCACCGCGAATATTCTTAAAAATATTTTTGCATATTGAGTTTGAAGAATCCGACAATCCGGTAAAAAATATTGTCAAAATAAAAACCGCAAGAACGATCAAAATTTTTATAACAAATTGTTTGTTCCATTTAGCAGTAAACATTAATTTTCTTTAAAGAAATGATAAATAATTCATTCATTACTTTAAAAATATAAAGAATTCAATTCAATTTTTAACATTACCCTTGAATAACAAAAAAGTCTAACACAATTTTAATAAAGGTTAAGATGGAAAATAAGATCCCAAACAAATTAATTAGTGAGAAAAGTCCTTATTTACTCCAACACGCATACAATCCCGTTGGGTGGTATCCGTGGAATGAGGAGGCATTTAACAAAGCAAAGAAAGAAGACAAACCGATTTTTCTTTCAATCGGATATTCAACTTGCCATTGGTGTCATGTAATGGAAAAGGAATCGTTTGAAGATGAAAGTGTTGCCGCACTGATGAACGAAACTTTTATCTCAATAAAAGTTGATCGCGAGGAGCGCCCGGATATTGATTCGGTTTACATGGCGGTCTGTCAAGTCTTAACAGGCAGCGGCGGCTGGCCTCTTACTATTTTGATGACTCCCGACAAGAAACCCTTCTTTGCTGGAACGTATTTTCCGAAGGAGGGCACACAGGGGAGAATGGGATTGAAGGATTTAATTACCAAGATTGACGCACTCTGGAAAGCTGAACGTCAGGATTTACTTACTTCTGCTTACCAAATTACTGAAGCAATGCAGAGAACAAGTGATGCTCGCTTTGGAAATGACTTTACACCTGCTATAATGGATCTCGCTTTCAGACAATATAGAGAGCGGTTTGATCATCAATTTGGGGGGTTTGGAAGTTCTCCAAAGTTTCCAACCCCTCATAATTTGTTATTTCTTCTCCGGTATTATCAACGGACAAAAACCGATGAGGCACTTGAAATAGTTACAAAAACTTTGAACGGTATGCGTAAAGGAGGGATGTACGATCAAATTGGTTTTGGATTTCACCGCTATTCAACTGACAGGCAATGGCTTGTCCCTCATTTTGAAAAAATGTTATACGATCAGGCGATGTTGATGTTAGCCTTTACCGAAGCGTATCAAGTGGCCGGCAATGAATTGTTCAAGCAAACGGTTTATGAAATTTACGAGTATGTTCAGCGTGAATTAACTGCTTCAAACGGTGCATTCTTCTCTGCCGAAGATGCTGACAGTGAAGGGGAAGAGGGGAAATTCTATCTCTGGGGTGAAGAAGAAATTAGAAAAATATTAGGTGAAGATGCGGACGACATTTTCGATATTTTTCAAATTAAAGAAAGAGGAAATTTTCTTGATCCTTTTAAAGGAGAACATCACAGAGAAAATATTTTTCATCTCCTAAAAACCATTGATGAATTTGCCTTCGAAAACAATTTAAAAAGCGAATCGCTCTCTTCAACGGTTTCACAATCATTAAAAAAACTTTTTGATGAAAGGGAAAAAAGAACTCATCCCCATAAAGATGACAAAATCCTTACCGACTGGAATGGATTGATGATATCCGCCATGGCAAAAGCCGGGGCTGTTTTTGAAGAAGATAAATTTGTCCGCACTGCTGAAACCGCAACGCAATTTCTTTTAACTAATTTACAAACACCCGAAGGATCGTTACTCCATCGTTATAGAGATAACGAAGCCGCGGTATTTGCTAATCTTGACGATTACGCTTTTTTAATTTTTGCTTTACTTGAATTATATGAAGCGACCTTTAATGCTGAATATTTAGTACATGCAGAGAAATTCCAGAAAGTGATCAACAAACATTTTGCCGATGAAGTGTATGGAGGATTTTTCTTTACTTCAGATTTTGCCGAAGAGCTCATCGTCCGCCAAAAAGAAATTTACGATGGAGCAATTCCTTCAGGTAACGCGGTCACAATGCTGAATCTCCTAAAACTCGCCCGCTACACCGGAATTAGTGATTATGAAAACAAAGCATTGGATTTAAGCCGCGCTTTCCATGAGCAAGTAAAAGCTACACCGATGGGACACCCGTTTCTTATGGTCGCACTTGAGTTTATGCTCTCTGAAAGTTCGGAGATTGTTATCGTTGGAAAACCGAACGAAATAAAAGTTAGAGCTGCTATTTCCGATTTAAGAAAAAAGTTTATTCCCAATAAAGTAGTGTTGTATAAAGAGCCTGGTAACTCAAAGGATATTGATGGAGTGGCAAATTATGCTGCAAGTCTTACAGAATTAAATAACAAACCGACTTTTTATCTTTGTAAAAATTTCGCATGCGAATTACCGACAAACGACTTTGACGAAATTTGCGCAAACTTGGAATCGAGTAGATGAATTCCGATTTTTCTCAAGCAGGGAAAATATTGATACTCTTCGGTGGAGTTCTTGTTTTGGTTGGAGTTGTTCTGCTGTCGTTTGGCAAAATTCCTTTTCCGGGGAAGCTGCCGGGAGATATTATTATTCAGAAAAAGCAATTCACTTTTTATTTCCCGATCGTCACTTCGTTATTGTTGAGTTTGCTCATTTCCTTGCTGCTTTATCTCTTTAGAAAGTAAAAAGCCCGAACGAATCGGGCTTTTATAAAAACATAACTTTTATTTTATCAACAGGTTTTTGATCCCTCTGGCTAACGTTTCTTTTGGTACTAAACCGACGTGCTTGTCAACAATATTTCCTTTTTTATCAATAAGAAACGAAGTCGGAATTCCGGAAACACCGCCAAACAACTTTGCGGTACTCTGGTCACCGTATACAACCGGATAATTGATCCCGTAATTTTTTACAAATCCTGGAACATCTTCTTTTGTATCCGAATCAACCGAAATTCCAAGTACAACAAAGTTTTTGGGGAATTCTTTTTGTAGTTCAATTAAATCGGGAATTCCTTTCCTACAGGGAGGGCACCATGTCGCCCAAAAATCTATCAGTACGACTTTATTTTTGTAATCGGAAAGTTTTATGGTCTTACCTTCAATGTCTTTAAGCGAAAACTCTGGAGCTTTTTTTGATTGAGCTAGCGAAGGACTTGAAAACATGAAGACTAAAAGGACAAAAAAGGTAAATGACATTGCTATATTTTTCATACAATTCCTTAATAATTTTTCAGTTTGATGAATACAATCGTGGAAAGATTCACTGGGTTGATACTTGCCCGGATTTATTATAAAATGGGGGATAAGGTCCGCTTTCGGGTTCTTTTCTTGTATTATTCAAAACAAAAAAGAATAAAAGAACCAATAAAAAAACGATCGTTTCAATCCGGCTCTTTAATTTGGGATCTAATAACGGTTTTTTCTCTTGTAACGGTGTTTTGCCAATTTGTCGAGCCTGATTTCTTTTCTTTTCTTTTGCCATACTTCTTTCATATTAAATTATAAATTCGCTGCAAGAAAATATAAAAATATTTTGACTTATGTAAGCCTTAATTTCGTAATACCTAACCCGGACAAACCGGAAATCACAAAAAACAAATACCAAATAATTTTAGATGAATAATTGAATGTTTGCATGGTTGCATGTAAATCATTAATTAAGAACATTCATTCATTCATCCATGCTTTCAATCATCCATCGTTTGGAAATTAGGTTTTAGTTGTAATAACGTCTCATTTTTTTTGTATAAGGCGACTTATATAGTTTTCATTTGCGTAATTTTAGAACAATCAATAGAGGAATTTTTAATGAACGACTTTCTTTTTTCTCAGTTTATGGGACCAAAGGGAGAGAATATTTCTCTTCTTCAAACATATATTGAAAAAATTCTTGATGAACAGAAAAAATGGCGGGCAGATTATTCACCGGAAGATATTTCTCTTTATAAGAAATCGGAATATAACAACGGTAAACTTGTTGAAGAATTTGAAAAATTTTTAGAACGAAGTAAAAATCATTTCCCGTTTTTTCATCCCCGCTATGCGGCGCAAATGGCGAAAGACCCGGCAATTCCTACAATACTCGGTTATTTGACCTTCATGCTTTCTAACCCCAATAATCACGCTTATGAAGGTGGTCCTGTTACTACGGAAATGGAAATGGAAGTTGTGGATCTTCTTTTAAAAATGGTTGGATATAAAACCGGCTGGGGACATTTAACAAGCGGCGGCTCTCTCGCAAATATGGAAGCGCTTTGGGCGGCGCGTGATTTTTATAATAAAGGAACGGTTTATTTTTCGGAAGTTTCTCACTATTCGTGGAAGCGGATTTGCAAAATATTAAACATAGATGCGTTCAAAGAAATTTCCGTTGATAAAAATTTTAGAATTGATTGCTCAATGCTTGAAGTTGAACTCAAAAAAAATGAAGCAATGATGGTAATGGCAAACCTTGGCTCCACCGGCACAGGAAGCGTTGATAATATTGAAGTTATTCTTGAGTTGAAAAAAAAATACCAATTCCATTTACACGTTGATGCTGCATACGGCGGTTTTTTTAGAGCGATTCTTTTAGATGAAAATTATATTCCTTCGTCACCAAAAACTCCTCTGAGTGAGCACACAGAAAAGCAATTGCTCCTCTTGTCGGAATCTGATTCAATTACTATTGACCCGCATAAACAAGGCTCTGTTTCGTATGGAGCCGGAGCGGTTCTT
>MNVA01000134.1 GCA_001871325.1 Ignavibacteria bacterium CG1_02_37_35 | reverse complement strand
TACTGTTTACGATCGTATTACATTTTCATTCCATCCATCTTGTCCGAAGATGTTTTCTTTTGTTCTGCCGGTGTTGAAGTCCCGCCGTGTTGATGCCCGGTTGGCATTCCGGTTTTAAGTTGGCTTTCGGAGTCGATCAAGAAACCGCCACTATGTGGATAGATTTATCCCAATTTTTGATTGTCCAATTCTATTTATAACCTTTTTATAACCGATTTAAGTTTATTTTGTATAGCTGCCGCTACTTCACCCAATTGATTATTTCCAACCGCCATCATTGAAGCTACCGGATCAATTGCAGCCACAACTATCTCTTGAGCTTCTTCATAAACAACAATGTTGCAAGGAAGCATCAATCCAATATCGGTCTCCATCTCCAATGCTTTGTAAGCATACGATGGATTGCATGCCCCAAGTATTTTGTATTTTTTGAAATCAATGTCAATTTTTTTCTTAAGTGTTTCTTTAACGTCAATTTCTGTTAAGACTCCGAAGCCTTCTTTCTTTAGTTCCTCGGTTACTTTTTGTATCGCTTCTTCATAGGACAAATTTACTTTTGTCTTAAAAGCATATTTAGTTGTTTCCATTTTTATTACTCCTTAATTATTGTTTTATTGAATGACTCAATTAATTCTCTAATAATTTTCCTTCGAGACGCGCCTGCTTTTTCATTTCCCAGGATCTCCACAAATAATAAATAACCGGGTAAACTGCCAATTCCATCAAGACAGAAGTAACAACACCTCCAAGCATAGGCGCTGCAATGCGTTTCATAATATCGGCTCCCGTTCCATGACTCCACATAATTGGAGCTAAGCCGGCGAGAATTACTGATGCTGTCATAATTTTCGGTCGTACTCGTTTAACAGCGCCGTGATGGATAGCATCTTTCAATCCTTTCAATCCCGTAAGCAATCCTTTTTCTTTCCATTCTTTTAGGGCAACGTCAAGGTAGAGTAACATGACTACACCTGTTTCCGCATCCAATCCGGCAAGCGCTATTATTCCCACCCAAACTGCAATACTTATATTATAACCGAGCAGATAGAGAAGCCAAAAAGTTCCAACAAGAGAAAACGGAACTGCAAGAAATACGATTCCAACTTTTACTAAAGACTTAGTATTTAAATAAATGATTACAAAGATGATGAATAGCGTCATCGGGATTACATACAGCATTCTTTCTTGCGAACGGAGCATATATTCGTATTCACCGCTCCATGAGATGTTATAACCTGCGGGTAGTTTGATTTTTTCCGATACAGTCTTTTGTGCGTTTTTTACATAAGTACCGACGTCAATGTTTTTAATGTCAACATAAACCCATGCGTTCGGGCGCGTGTCTTCACTTCTTACAACCATTGGACCTTTACGCGGTGTAATGGTTGCAAGCTGCCCCATTGGAACTTGCTCACCGGTTGGCGTAGGCACTAAAACTTTTTTCATCGCTTCAATATTATCTCTAAGTTCTCTGCTGTAGCGAAGATTTACAGTGTACCTTTCCAATCCCTCAACAGTATTTGTAACAGACATTCCGCCCATTGCAGATTGTATCACCATTTCAACATCTTCAATAGTTAGTCCATAACGAGCAGCTTCTTTTCTATTGATTTCTATATCGAGATAATTTCCTCCGACAGCTCTTTCAGCAAAGGCGGTTAAAGTACCCGGGACAGTTCGCATTACAGATTCAATTTCTTTTCCAATATCTTGCAGAGTTAATAAATCGGGCCCGGATATTTTTATCCCTACGGGAGTTTTAATTCCCGTGCTAAGCATATCTGTTCTTGTTTTGATAGGCATAGTCCATGCATTTGTAACACCGGGGAACTGAATAGCGCGATCCATTTCATCAATAAGTTTTTGAACGGTCATTCCTGGTCGCCATTCATCTTCAGGTTTTAGCATTATCGTAGTTTCAATCATATCAAGTCCGGCGGGATCAGTAGCTGTTTCTGCGCGTCCTATTTTTCCAAATACGTGATGAACTTCGGGAAATGTTTTTATGATCTTATCCATCTGCTGAAGAATTTCTCTCGCTTTAGTAATTGACATACCTGGCATTGTTGTAGGCATGTATAGCAGATCGCCTTCATAAAGAGGGGGCATAAATTCTGAACCAATTTTATTGTAAGGAATGATTGTTAACCCAAGAATAATTAGCGCCGTAACAAGCACAGCTTTGTTGTGCTTAATTACAAAATCAACAACGGGGTGATAAATTTTTATAAGAAATCTGTTTATAGGATTTTTTTCTTCGGGTAAAATTCTGCCTTTAATCCAATAGCCCATCAAAATAGGAACAAGAGTAACAGAAAGAATTGCGGCGGCTGCCATTGAATAAGTTTTTGTAAATGCGAGCGGTCTGAATAATCTTCCTTCCTGCGCTTCAAGCGTGAATACCGGAATGAAGGAAACAGTGATCACTAAGAGAGAATAGAAAAGAGAAGGTCCGACCTCCTTTGAAGCGTCAATAATTAGCTGCCATCTTTCTCTTCTTTGTTCCGGTGGTTTAAGCATATCGTGTTCAATATGTTTGTGCGCGTTTTCGATCATAATTATTGCGGCATCCACCATTGCGCCAATTGCAATTGCAATTCCACTCAAAGACATAATGTTTGCGTTAATGCCCTGCCAGCGCATAACGATAAATGCCATGAGTATCGCTGTAGGCAGTGTAATGATTGCTACAAATGCGCTTCGGGCGTGAAGCAGGAATAAAATACATATTAGAGCTACAAATAAAATTTCTTCTATAAGTTTTTCTTTTAGAGTATCTATCGCTCGTTCAATTAAACCGGCGCGGTCATAAACAGCTTCAATTTTTACATCGGAAGGTATTCCGGCTTTTAGCTCTTCAATTTTTTGTTTTACATTTTCAATCACTTTAAGGGCGTTCTGCCCGTAGCGCATAACAATAATTCCACCGACAACTTCGCCTTCGCCGTTCGATTCAGCCAACCCTCTTCGCATCAAAGGTCCAATTGTAACATCTGCAACATCCTTCAAATAAACGGGCGCGTTCGTCATTTTATTTACCATTAAAGGAATGTTCTGGATATCCTCCACAGATTTGATGTATCCGAGTCCGCGCACCATAAATTCCATTTCGCCCATTTCAATAACTTCGCCGCCAACGTCGTTATTGGATTTTTTAATTGCCATCTCAATCATAGGAAGGGGAAAGTTGTAGGCAAGTAATTTTGCAGGATCAACCGTAACTTGATATTGCTTTACATAGCCGCCGATACTTGCAACTTCTGAAACTCCATCAACTGCCGATAAAGCATATTTAAGATACCAATCCTGTATCGAGCGAAGTTCTTGAAGTGATCTTTTATCTGAAGTAAGTTTATATTCGTATACCCAACCAACACCTGTGGCATCCGGTCCTAATGTGGGCACAATATTATTTGGAAGCCGCTGCTGAGCATAGTTTAAATACTCAAGCACTCTGCTTCTTGCCCAATAGATATCAGTTCCATCTTCAAAGATTACATAAACAAGAGAATAACCGAAGAAAGAATATCCCCGCACTACTTTTGAACCGGGTACTGAAACCATCGCTGTTGTTAAAGGATAGGTTACCTGGTCTTCAACTATTCTTGGCGACTGTCCCGGATATTGTGTATAAATAATTACCTGAACATCGCTTAAATCCGGTATCGCATCTACAGGCGTACTTAGCATTGAATAGATTCCGACGCCGATTAAAAATAAAGTTGCAAGGATAACCATGAATTTATTTCTAATTGAAAACTCTATAATTTTTTCTAACATCTTTTCTCCAGTGTAAATTTATAATTGTCCTGTAACTTGCCACGACCTTTAGGTAGTTGGGAATATAGAATAGAGGACTCCGGCTTTAGCCAAAATTTTTTAACTAACATTGGGCTAAAGCTCATTTCTTTTTTGTATTCACATAATCCACGACTTAAAAGTCGTAGCAATTCAAAAATCCAAATGTCTATTTTATCTAACATATTTTTTTATTTATACAATGTTCGTCGAGAGCAATAAGGTCATTTTACCTTAAAACCATGTTTGATAAGATTTCCTTTTGCTTCATGCAAAGATGATTCTTTTAGAGTCATCCCGCAGATAGGGCATTTGCCCGGCTTATCTGAAATAACATTCCAATCCATTTGATCCTGAAAAACTTTTCCATCTTTATTTTCATCTATCGCATTTAAATCAATCACGCCTTTACGAACAAGATTGTTATCTCCATGTTTCATTTCAGTCTTGTTTGATTTTGTTTTTTCGTTCTTGTTCACAACATCATTTTTATCTGGACCTGACTTAGTTTGTTCATTCGATTTTTGTTCATCCATTGGCTTAGACATATCCATTCCTTCATGACCTCTCATCTGTTGAATTGCCGCTTTAAGATTACTTTCTGAATCAATTAGGAACTGCGAAGAGACAACTATTTTTTCACCATCTTTAATTCCTTCGAGCACTTGGACAATACCATCGGATGAAACGCCAAGTTTAACATCCCGCGGATCGAAATAACCGCCGCCAAGAGACATTACGGCAATTGTCCTTTCGCCGGTGCGGATGATTGCTTGATCCGGCACTACAACAGCATCAACAGAAATTGGGGATACAAGTTTTACAGTTGCAAACATTCCAGGCTTGAAATCGTAATTCGAAGTGTTCTTTACTTCGGTTCTTACTTTTATCGTTTTAGTTTCTTCGTTTAAATAAGGATAAATATATGTTACTGTTCCTTTGTAAGTTTTGCCGGGCAGATAGGAAAGCTCAAGATCAACTTTCTGACCGAGCTTAACCCATGGTAAATCTACTTGATAAATATCTGCCATTACCCAAACATTTGAAAGATCGGCAACTTTATACAATCCCATACCAGCCATAATTTGCTGTCCTTCAAAAACCATTTTTTCCACAACCGTTCCGTTTACTTGCGAATAAATAGTAAGTGTCTTCTTCGGAGCGTTATTTTTTTCAATCTCGTTTATATCTTTTTCAGAAATATCCCAGTAGAGTAATCTTCGTTTAGCGCTATTGACTAATTCTTGAGCGCCATTTTTAACATCTTCGGAACTATTAGAAACTTTTTTTAAGTAACGAATTGCCTGTAGATATTCTTCTTGCGTGCTAACAAGTTCCGGGCTGTAAATTTCGAATAGTGGCTGCCCTTTGCTTATGTACTTGCCGGTGTAATTAACAAATAGTTTTTCTACCCAGCCCATAATTTTTGTAGTAACGGTTGTTACTTTTCTTTCGTCGTAGTCAACCTTTCCCGTTGTTCTAATTACATTTTGAAGTTTTTGTTTTTTTACTGTTTCTATTTTTACGCCAATATTTTGAACCGTAACCGGATCAATCTTAATGCCTTCGGCGTTCTCATCGCCTTCATAAACGGGTACTAAATCCATCCCGCAGTCGGGCGCAGTTCCGGGTTTATCCGAAGTGAACCACGGATGCATCGGGTCTTGATAGTATGCAATTTTCTTTTGACTGCCGCCGCCTTTTTGGGTTTCATAAACCGGTACAAAGTCCATTCCGTCCGGCGCTTTTTTAGGCGTAGAGGAAGTATTTGCAGGATTCATAGGATCTTGATAGTAAAGAATTTTTCTTTCAGTCCCATTTTCTGAAGCCGTTGTTGATTTGAATACGAGCCAGCCGATTCCTAATCCGACTACAAGAAATACAACGGCAGTGATAATTATTTTTTTCATTCGTGAACTCCTATTTTCTATTTAATTTTTTCTACAATTTGGTTTATCGATAATCCTACCGCTTGTTCAAGCTGAGCTTTTGCCTGCTGAAGATTCATTTCGCTCATATAAAAATCTAACTTTGCCATAAACAGCATCCGATAAGCATCTATCAGCATTAAGAATTCTGTTTTACCTGTTTGGTAAGCTGCAAGAGTTGATTGAAGCGTTTGTTCAGCTTGTGGAATTACTGTGTACTTATTCAGATTATATAAATTTCTATTCGTTTCTAATTTTACCACTGCATTCTGAACTTCGTAAGAAATCATATTTTTCATTGCATTGAATTGTTCTTCCGCAGTTTTGATGTTCAATTCATTCTCTTCAACTTTTCCGCTGTATTTATCTTTAGACCAAAAAGCAATGGGAACATTTACGCCAACCATTGCCGACCAGAAATCAGTATTTGTGCCTACCATATTTTTATACATTAATCGAACCATAAAATCGGGATAGAATTCAAGCGCTGATGCCTTCAATTCATTTTTGTACATATCGATATTGAAATTCATTCCTTTCAATTCCGGACGATTTAAAACTGCAGTTGGCAGTAATTGCTGATAAGTGAAACCCGGAATATCTTCTGAAATTTCTTTGATATCACCCAATGGTTGGTAGGGAGGACGGTTAAGAATTGTATTAATCATTGTTTCACCATCTTTTTGCTCTTTATAAAGATTAACTTCTTCATTTAATAGAGAAGACAATTCTGTTTGTGCGCGTATTATATCCGTTTGTTTTCCCATTCCTACTTGATATTGTTTTGACGCTATCTCTACAAACTGTTTGAGCAATTCTTGATTTTCTTTATTGATATCAATTTTACGTTGAACGAGATAAAGTTCGAAATAAGAACTTTTTAAATCTCTAATTATTTTATTTTTTAAAGCGTTGAATTGTTCTTCAAACATTTTAGCGTTATTAGAAGCTGACAACCCCATTGCGTTTAGCTTGCCGGGGAACGGGATCATCTGTTGAATAGAGTAATCCATTTCCATATTGTTTTTTAATGGATTTGGGAATGATTGCACCGGAAGTTGAAAAAATTCAATTCCAACTTGAGGCGCATCCCATGCGGTTACTTGCTTCACTTTAGTTTGTCTGCTAAGAAATTGATTTTGTGCGGCTTTTAATTGTGGATTGTTTTGTAATGCTTCATTAACTAAATCTTCTAATCGTATCGTTGAAGATTCTTGTGCATAAACCGTAAAAGTTAATCCAAATATTATTAATAGCGCAGTTAGATTTTTTTTAAGCATTCGTTTTTCTCCTAATGTTTCTTTTCATAATCCGAATTACAAGAATAGTTGAAAGCAACAAGTTATTTCTTTCCATTTTTTACTTTCGGTTCTACTTTTTATCTGACAAAATGAATTGCCATAACGACAACCATTATGATACCCATACCAATCATCCAGGGGGAATCCATCATCATCCCCATTCCCATCATTCTGTGTTTTGAAGTTGAAGATTCTGATTTTTTTATAAGTTCCATTCCGCATGTGGGGCAATTACCGGGCTTATCAGAATGAACTTCCGGGTGCATCGAACAGGTATAATAATCTTCAATTGAAACAGCGCCGGAAAATTTTGTTGAATCAATTTTTTCATAGACCGCCGGGATCAAATCCATTTCACATTTCGGGCATTTCCCCGGCTGAAAAGATCTTACTTCCGGATGCATCGGGCAGTTGTAAATTGTATCCGCCGATAATTCGGTTTTATGATCCATAAAACTTGTAGGATTTGTAGAATCGTTGTTTTTAGCCGGCATGCTAATATTGATGAAGGCAAAAACAAAAACGTAATAAATTATTTTATACATGATTGTTCCAAAGATTGATTATTAAAAAACCGTTAACTACTCACTAATATGTGAGGATATTGTAAACCGGTGAAAATTTAAACGAATGTTAGCCGGTAAAAAATATTTAACCGCTAATTAGTAGTAATAATCAAATTCTGAAGTTATGATTAGAGAGGAAGAGTTTGAGTGAGGTTTCTGTTGGTGGAGATGAATCGGAAAAACTCCGGGAAGAGAAGTCGGCTGCATACTCATCTTGTTGAAATGTAAATGGAATGAGATCAACCTGAACTGATCTAATAGTTGATCCAATTTGATTTAGAAGATATTCATCTGTTCCAAGAATTGATGCAAGTTTAACCTCACAGCATTTATGAGGAGTTTGGGCTATCACTAATTCATCAGAAGGAGATACTTGATCAGAACAGACATCATTTACAATACCCGGAGCTTCATACATTTCGCAGCCAAAAGATGAAGACTCTTTCATCATCTTACAATTATAAAATGAAAGAGTAAATCCCGTGTTGATTATAAAAAATAACACGGTTAAGGTTATTAATGATATCTTCTTAAAAAGTTTTGTCATCTCTTTTGTAAAATTAGTCTAATTGAGCCGAATGTCAAGCATAAATAAATTCCCGGACTAAAATTAGCCTCTTTCACCAATTGAACCTTATATTTTTTTCATTCTTTGTTTCAAAATTTTAAGGATAGGGCTGAAAAGAAAAAGAAAAATTTATTGGTTTACTTCCAAAAGAATTTTTATTATTGAGGTGTTTCTATAATATTTTAGCCAAAATCTAAAAAGGAGTCCCAATGCCAATTTTAAAACCGTACAAAACTATTCCGGAGCTATACGAATTTTTGACCGAAGAATACGGGGTAAACAGGGAAAAACCTCTCCTAAAACAGAAGGTCAATAATCAGTGGGTGGGAATTTCTTACACTCAGATGAAAGAAGAAACTGAAAATTTAGCTTACGGACTTTCGTCACTTGGGGTGAAAACCGGAGATAAAGTTTCCATCATTGCTGAAAATAGACCGGAGTGGGTTTACGCAGATATGGCAATCCTGGGGCTGGGAGCTGTTGATGTTCCCTTGTATCCTTCGCTAACCGCAGACTCCATCGAATTTATTCTAAATAATTCAGAATCTATTGGAGTAATTATTTCCAATAAGTTTCAGTTAAACAAAGTTTTGAAAGTCAGGAATAACTGCCGCTTGCTGAAATTTATTATTGTGATGAACGAAAAAGATTCTCCGAACGAAAACAGTAT
>MNVA01000041.1 GCA_001871325.1 Ignavibacteria bacterium CG1_02_37_35 | reverse complement strand
TAGAAACCCAATTGTCGTTAGACCATTGTTGTTTGAGTTCTTCTTGGTAGGGAATGAAAGATGAAACTTGAACCGTGGATATCCCCGTTTGTACCGCGTGAAAATTTTTGGGGAAAAGATTTCCAAGATTCTTTAGGTCAGGTTTATTTTCACCTGATAGTGAGTGAAAAAATAGAAACAAAAAAATAAGTATCAATCCGTTTTTCATAACAGCTCCTTCTTAATTATACAAATGTTCTCGAGGCTAACTTATCCGAATAGAGGAGCTGAAACAATAGCACATATGCACTATAAATCCGTCAGAGCATTGTTGGATTTTGGCGGCTACTATTCTAACGGAAGGAAAACGATAAACGATGCACCCGGTTTATTTGTAGAAGCAAGTCTAGATGGACTTTGCACCTCGATTGTACCGTTATGTTTTTCAACGATGTGTTTTATTATAGATAACCCCATCCCGGTTCCTTCATACCCCTTGCTTCTAATGTTTGATGCACGATAGAAATCATCAAATATTTTTTCTATATCCTTTTCCGGAATTCCGATCCCGTTATCGCAAACCTCAAGTTGAATTCCCTTTTCTTTTTCATCAAGAATAATTTCAATAACTCCTTCATCCTCTATATATTTTAGGGCATTACTAACCAGGTTGGAGAAAGCGATTTCGAGAAGGAGTTTATCTCCTAAAATTTTCGATCTTATTTTACGGTTATCTTTGAAATGAAGTTTTACTTTTTTTCGATCAAAGTTCGCCCTTTGCTTTTTGAGAACAGAACTAAGAATATCTCTAACTTTAATCTCCTCTTTTTTTATTTCATCCAGCAGACGAAGTTTTGAGACCTTTAAAACATCATTTGTGAGTTGAATTGCTTCTGCAGATCGAGCGCGCACTCTTTGCAGTTTTGCTAATATTTTTTCGTTCACGGGTCCAAGAAATCCTTGCAGAATAACATCAAGATAAGAATTTACGGCTGATAATGGGGTTTTAATTTCGTGAACTACTCCAATTACGTAATTTTGTTTTTCAACTTCCGCCGCATTCAACTGTTCTAACGATTCTACAAGCTTCTGTTCCATTAGATATAATTGATTGGCGATTTTATTGGCAAGCACTACACTCATGAGTATCACAAACCCAAAAACTATTGAATAGGTGACAATAAATTTAAAATTATTGTACAATGGCGTTTGCAACAACCCTGCTACAGCATGATGCGAGATCAAGTTATGGTATTCCCCTAAAACCATTCCAAAGAAAATAAAAACAACTGAGATAGCGATAGTGTAAATTACAGTACCGGGGAGAATAAGACTTCCTATTATCATATGAAAAACGAAAAGCATAAACAGCGGCGTCTCAATTCCACCGGTAAAATAAACCAACAACATTAATGCGGATAAGTCTAAAACCATTTGAACGAGTGAGAAGTGAAGCGGATTAAATTTAAAAGGTTCACACTTTAAATATACCCGAAGCCATTGAAGAATTCCATTATAGACAAGAATGCTGCAGTTAATAAGAGTCAGGGCGACTAACTGTGTTTGCGTAAACCCTATACCCAGAAGAAATTCTGAACTAACGATAAATGCGAAGAGCATGAGTACGGCTCCGTATCGAAGTTTAATAAACCACAAATTTCGATGCTTGATCGTTTCCCAAAATTCTTCATTATAGACTGCCCAAGACGGAACAAGTGAAATCATAAATTCCCTGAACTTCTTGAAAGAGTTAAAGCACTGTTTCTAATTAAATATTCCGGCATCGTGAAAAAGCCTATTGTATTAACTCAAATAATAATCCAAACCTTACGAAATATACTTACCTCTTTTAACATAATGTGTGTGAAGCAGTTTGTGAGAGAGTTTACCGCACGGTCCATCGGTTAAGAATTTCTCGTAAACATAATTCACGTGTGGATTCTCGTGCGATTTTCTAATTGGCAGCGATGCTTCCTCTTCATAAATTGCCTGAGCCCGTTTTTCTCTGATCACATTTGAAGTTGGAATCGGTTGACCGCCGCCGCCTAAACAGCCACCGGGACATGCCATTATTTCAACAAAGTGAACATCATTTAATTCTCCTTTTTTAAGCATCTCCATTACAATTTTCGCATTTGCCGTTCCATGTGCAACTACAAATTTCAGGTCAACGCCTTCAAGAAATTTATATTGCTCGACACAATTTTCTAATTTTACCGAAGCTTGTTTTACTCCTTCAAAACCGCGGCAAGGTTCTATCACAAGATTTTCAAATGGCACTTCCCTTCCTGTAACTAATTCGTATGCAGTGCGCAGAGCTGCTTCCATTACACCGCCGGTAGCGCCGAAAATAAGCCCGGCACCGGAAGCATCACCAAAAGGATCATCGAAATGACTCTTGGGCATTTCAGGTAAATAGATTCCTGCTTCGCGGATCATCTTTGCCATTTCACGAGTTGTTAATCCATAATCAACGTCTTTAAAGCCAGAGTCGCACATTTCAGGTCTGTTACATTCAAATTTCTTTGCGGCGCAGGGCATTAAAGCTACAGTTACAATATCGGCAGGATCAATCTTCGCTTCTTGCGCATAAAATGTTTTGATCAACGCACCAAACATTTGCTGCGGAGATTTTGCAGATGATAAATAATCAAGAAATTCAGGATAAAAATGTTCTATATATTTTACCCATCCCGGAGAACATGAAGTGAATTGAGGAAGTTTTACTGATTCATCTTTCTCAACAATAGCTTTTTTTAATCTTGTAAGAAGTTCAGTTCCTTCTTCCATGATTGTTAGATCGGCAGTAAAGTTTGTATCAAATACGCGGTCAAAGCCAATTCGGCGTAAAGCCGTGTTAAGTTCTCCTGTAAAAGATTTTCCCGCCTCTTTTCCAAATTCTTCTCCGATTGCTGCCCTAGGAGAGGGCGCTGTTTGAATGACCACATGTTTTTTAGGATTATCAATTGCCGCCCAGATTTCATCGGATGGATCATTGGCGCGCAATGCCGACGTTGGACAACGGTTTATACATTGTCCGCAATTAATACAAATGACCTCAGCAAGCGGTTTATCCAAAAATGTCCCGACGTGCGTTTCGTGTCCCCTCTTAACCGCCTCAAGTACTCCAACTTCCTGGAGATCAATGCAGGTTCTTACGCAGCGTTTGCACAGTACACATTTGTTCATGTCTCTGATAACAGCTGCAGAGGAACTATCAACCTCATATCTTTGGGTCTTTACATGTCCGAAGGTATAATTATCAACGCCAAATTCTTTGGCAAGATTTTGCAGTTCGCAGTTCCCGTTTCTAAAACAAGAATAACATTCACCATAATGCTCACTTAAAAGAAGATCAATAATATGTCTTCTCGCTTTTCTTACCATCTGTGTGGAGGTATTTATCTTGATGGGAGAAGTAATTGGAAAGGAGCATGCGGTTTGAAGCGTACGCATTTTCTCAACTTCTACAACACACACGCGGCACACTCCGGCGATGCATAAATCAGGATGATGACAGAGTGTTGGGATGTGAATTTGATTGAGCTGACACGCCTCTAAGATTGTTGTTCCCAACGGAACCGTAATTTTCTTTTCATTTATTTGAACCGAAACCATTCCCCCGATTGCAGTTAAATCTTTTGGCTTAGATACAACGTGGGCTTGCTGACTTACCGGGATTCTTTCATATTCACGCTTAGACATTCTTCTCTCCCTTTCTCTTCGCACCAAAAATTTCATCTTTAAAATTATCCAGAATTGAAATAAACGAATTCGGGCTCGATTGCCCCAAACCGCATTTTGAAGCTGCCTGCATTGTTCTTCCCAATTCTTTAAGATTATTTATATACGAAAAAGTAAAATCATCTTTTTCAATTCTTTCGACTCCTTCGAGTAATTTAATATTCCCGATACGGCAAGGGGTGCATTGCCCGCACGATTCCTCAACAAAAAATTCCATAAAGTTTTTCAGAATTTTCAGCATATTTCTGCTTTCGTTAAAGATCATTATAGAACCACCGGTGGCCGCATCTTCATAACCCAGAACTCTGTTAAATTGCGATTTTGGTAGACAGATTCCGGAGGCGCCTCCAACTTGTACAGCTTTCGTATTTTTAGCTTCAACAAGATTGAGCAATTCATTAATGGACGTTCCCCATGGCAATTCATAAACACCCGGTTTTTTGCAATCACCAGAGATAGAAAAGAGTTTCGAACCGGTAGATTTATCAGTTCCATGTGTTCTAAACCAATCTCCCCCCTTAATTAGAATATGGGGCACCGATGCTAAAGTTTCAACATTATTTACTACTGTCGGATGCCCGAGAAATCCCGTATTAACAGGGTAAGGAGGCCGATTACGCGGTTCGCCTCTATAACCCTCGAGTGATTCGATAAGAGCCGTTTCCTCGCCGCAAACATACGCACCTGAACCCAATCTAATAGTAATATCAAAGGTGAAATCTTTTCCGGCAAAAATATTTTCTCCTAAAAGATTATCCATCCTTAACAACTCAAGATAATCTTCAAGAGATTTAAGCATATATTCATACTCTCCGCGCAGGTATAAAATTCCATTTTTTGCGCCGATAGTATAACCGGCAATGATCATTCCGTCGAATACAAGCTCGGGATATTCAAGCAGGAGGACTCTATCCTTGAATGTTCCGGGTTCCCCCTCATCGGCGTTACAAACAATAAATTTTTTATCGGAATTAGATGCTGCCGTGAGCATCCATTTAGTAGCCGTAGGAAAACCGGCTCCTCCCCTTCCTTTTAATCCCGAGCTTTTAAGTTCAAAGAGAATATTTTCTCTTCCAAGTTCAAGGGCTTTTTTCACTCCTTCGCCCTGTTTATATTCTGAGAACAAAACAGGTCCGCTTCTCTTTTTACTTAGTGTTTCTGTTTTAATCATTTCTCCACCTATTTGATCTCACTCAAAATGTTTACTGCAGTTTCCGGGTCTAACTTTGTATAAACTTTTTCATTTACAAGCATCGCAGGTCCTTGGTCGCACATACCGAGGCAATTTGTAAATTCTAAAGTTATCCGTTTATCTTTGGTTGTCTGACCAAAAGAGATCCCTAATTCCCTTTGCACTGCTTCTGCAACTTCTTCTTTGCCCGACATATCGCAAGAGATGGTTTGACACAACCTAACGATATATCTCCCCTTCGGCTCCGAGTAGAGAAATGCATAAAACGAAACTATGCTGTTCACTTCAACAGGATGGATATCCATCATCCGGGCAACTTCTTGCTGTGCAAAATCAGAGATGTATTTGTGTTTCCCTTGTATTGCTTGTAGAATTTGAAGCAATGCAGATCTGTCTTTGCCGAATTCACCGACTAAGTTTTCTATTTCTTCCGACAACGCATTCTTTTCCAATACCAACATGATTTATGTCTCCCTTCTTAGGCGTAACAAATGTTCAACTTTCTCAACAAGTAATGACGGAGAAATGGGTTTTTCTACAAAATCATCTACAGGAACCAATTCATTTATACCGAAATGCATACCTACGGTTTGCGAAACAGATGAAAACATTAAGATAGGAACGGCGATTTTATTCCTTCTAAATTTTTGCGCGAGGAAAAATCCATCATCAGGTTCGTTCATCATCACATCCAGAATTATTAAATCTGGTAGGTTGTTTTTCACAATCCGGTATCCATCCTCCGGATTTGTCGCTGTAAATACTTCATGCCCTTTTGAATTAAGGACAAGACTGCAAGCGTCAAGTATGTCGGGATCGTCATCAATTATTATTATTTTAGCCATTACGAACCCTTTCTCTTCTTATTATCAATGCTTAATGGATCGAAATTCAGTTGGAAGAAATGGAGATGTATAGAAAAGTAAATTTTAAGGAAAGAGATGAACTCTTTAGTTGAATTCACCGAAGCAAAATATGAACCGCTTTTGTAGTTCTTCCGAACTATGTTATCTAAACCGTCAAACATTGGGATTAATCATTAACTTAATTCAACATTGTGTTACATTTTAGATGCCAGTACGCTGTTACAAAATTCTTAAATATTAGTGACAATTCACAATAAGAATTTCACTCAATATGGTTTTTCTTACTTCTAAGAAGTTTTAATGGTAAAAAGCAAGAATGATTGATAACTGAAAAATTTCAGTAAATACGAAATGAAGTATGTTTATCCTCAACCCGCCGGAGCCGGAACTGAATAATTTACAGATTGCGAAATAACTGTTATTACTTCACAACACCATAGGTGTTGAATCTTTGTAACCCAATATCTTACTTTGATTTTACATTCCCATCGGGAATGAATATTTTTATTTATTCCACATCTTTAAAAATATAATGCTCGTCATAATCCACTCCGAACTTCTTTAAGAAGCTTAAATACTCTACTCTAAAAGAAATTTTTTTATGATGTCTTTCCTGGTTTTCAATATATCTATAAACTTTGTCTATCTGAGAATGAGAATATGAGAACACTCCATATCCTTCCTGCCAGCTAAACTTATTTCGTAACCACTTTTTGTCGTTTATAAAATTGGTTGCGTTACGTTTTACTTCTTTGATAAAATCGGCAATGGAATCTTTTGGATTAAACCCGACAAAGATGTGAAGATGCGTCGAGATACCGTTTAGCGCTATTAGCTTATGTCCCTTGTTTTGGATAATACCGGTTATGTACTTGCATAATTCATCTTTATGTTCATTCGGGATAAGATGCGCTCTGTCGTGAACTACGATAACAAATTGTAAATATATCTGCGAGTAAGTATTAGCCATTGCTACTCTCCTTAAAAAATATTGAATCCCGATGGGATTCGCTTTCGTGCCTTGTGTTATTGTTACAAAGATTCAACCCGCCAGAGGCGGGTTGCCCTTATTCAATTTTTCTTTGTTAAATATTTTTCTCAAACCCCCACCTCAAACCGCTAAATAAACCAACACCATAGGTGTTGAATCTTTGTAACTCAAAACCCAACCAACAACTAACATTCCCATCGGGAATGAATATTTTTATACTGTCAACATCCTTATGGTTGATCTATGCGCTAAAAAAATATTGAATCCCGATGGGATTCGCTTTCGTGTCTTGTGTTATTGTTACAAAGATTTAATCCCCGATGGGGATTGCCTTTACTCTAACCTTTTCGTTGAAATCATGTATGATACAAAAACTTTTTTTCTCAACACCGTAGGTGTTGAATCTTTGTAACTCAAAACCTACCCATGCGATAACATTCCCTTCGGGAATGAATCTTTTTGTACTGTCAACATCCTTATGGTTGATCTTTACGC
>MNVA01000110.1 GCA_001871325.1 Ignavibacteria bacterium CG1_02_37_35 | reverse complement strand
TTTCCCGGTACAGAATTCTTTCCGAAAAGAAAAAGTGCATCTCATGTAACATCTGTACAAAAGTTTGCCACATGGGAATTGATGTGATGAATTTTGCCAACAAAGGAATTCCGATGAACGATGTTGAATGCGTTAGATGTTCTGCTTGTGTTGTTAACTGTCCGACACAAGTTCTTTCTTTCGGAAGTTTAGCTAAAGCTGATCCGGACAATGAATTATATAAAATAACAAAACTGCATCTGCTCGATCACAGTGACTGGCGGAGCGGTTTATAAAGTAAGACTGAGGTTAAGATTAAATATTCGATTATCATACCGACTTTTAACGAAGAATATTTCATAGAGAAGAATTTGGAATCTCTTAAAAAGTTTGAAAACGATTTTGAGATAATTGTCTCCGATGGAGGAAGCAACGATACTACTCTTGAAATTTGTAAACGCCAAAAAGTTGTGCTTGTTACTTCCGGTAAAGGAAGAGGCAACCAATTGAATAAAGGTGCAGCGGCAGCAAGCGGTAATGTTTTACTATTTCTTCATGCAGATACTTTTTTACCGGATAATGCCTTTGAATTGTTAGACGAATTTTTTATGAATGATAACAACAGTATCTGCCGATTCCTTCTCGGTTTTGATATTAACCATTGGCTTCTTGATATATGTGGTTCGTTTTCAAAATATGATACCGTTTTTACACGATTCGGCGATTCGGGAATTGCTGTTCGTAAATCATTTTATGAAAAGCTTAACGGTTTCCGGGAACGCAACGGATTTGAAGATGTGGAATTTTTTAGTAATGCAGCGAGCAATCTTAGAAACAAAAGCATTCCTATTCTTCCGTCAAAAGTAATTTCATCTGCACGAAGATTTATAGAAAATGGACCGATGAGGCAGAAGTTAATTAATGCATATCTGTTTGCAGGATATTTATTTAATGTAAAACCGGAAGCGCTTTCACACGCTTATAACAAAAAGCTAAATCAAAAAAGACGCACTTCACTAATAGTGTTTCTTCGCTATCCACAGATTGGGAAAGTAAAGACACGACTTGCTGAGACAACAACAAAAGAATTCGCACTTCACTTTTACAAGAAATGCGCTGATAAAATTATGAATGAAATTAAACGGATTGCCCGAATAAATAAATATGTGTTCTACTCAGAAAAGGAAGAATTCGGAAAAGTAAAGAAATGGCTTGGCGGAAAATTTTATTACTCTCATCAAGAAGGTGATGATCTCGGCAGCAGAATGAAAGACGCATTTCAACAAGTTTTTAGTCACGGCGCGGAAAAAGTGGTAATAGTGGGGACAGACATTCCCGATTTGAACAGGACAATTATTGAACAAGCAATCAGTGAGTTAGATAAAAATGATGTTGTAATCGGTCCCTCGAAAGACGGTGGTTACTATCTGCTCGGAATGAAAAAGATGTACAACGACTTATTTGATGATATCAAGTTCAGCTCACATTCAGTTTTGTCCGAGACAATTTTCAAAATAGAAAAGTTGGGATTGCGCTATTCGCTTCTGCCGCAGCTTCAGGATATTGATACAGAAGAAGAGCTTGTCCACTGGTTACAAAATGGTTCCGGCTCACCAATTAGAAAAGATATAGATTTTGTTTACAACCTCATTAACGGAAGGATAAATCAGCGATGCGCTCATTGTGGAGAATAGTAATATTTATTTTAATATTATCGGGAAACTTAATTATGGCGCAAAGTCATCAACTTTTTACGGAGATACTAAATCAACACGTTAAAAACGGATTAGTCGATTATAAAAATCTTAAAAAAGATTCCCGATTAGAAAAATATTTAGTTCAATTATCCAATACCGAGCCGGAGAAACTTTCGAGAAATGAGAAACTTGCGTTCTGGATAAATGCTTACAACGCTTTCACACTTCAAGTTATTGTAGAAAATTATCCCGTTGAAAGTATTACCGATCTTAACACCGGCGGAAAGATCATCGGTTATCTGTTTGGTAAAACAGTTTGGGATAAAGAGTTCATTTTAATTAATAAAAAAAAATATTCTCTCGGCGATATTGAACATAAAATCTTGAGGAAGATGAACGAACCACGAATTCACTTTGCTATTGTCTGCGCGTCTATAAGCTGTCCTCCTTTGCGCGACGAGGCTTTTGAACCGAATATAATAGAAGAACAGTTAAAATCTCAAGCAGTACAATTTGTTAATGACAAGACAAGAAATTACTTTGATAAGCAAAAGCGGGAAGTATATCTCTCAAAAATTTTCAGCTGGTTCAGTGAAGACTTTGGTAAAAAAGATGAGATTGTTTTAAAGTTTATTGCGCAACATCTACCGGAAAACATGTCAAAGGATATTTTGGATAATTTATCTAAATGGAATATTTCTTACAAAGATTATAACTGGAATCTAAACGAACAAAAATAAGGAGCTAAACATGAACTATTACGAATCAAAAGATCTTGGACGCTTTGCTGAAGTGGGTAAATTCAAACCGGATCTAATGAAAAAATTTTTTGACTACTACAACTCTGCCGTTGGCACAGAGGGAGCATTAACAAAAAGAGAAAAGGCTTTGATAGCGCTTGCTATTGCTCATTTCAAACCTTGCCCATATTGCATTGATGCCTATACCACCGCTTGTCTTGAAAATGGTTCTAACCCCGAGCAAATGACGGAAGCTATACATGTTGCCGCTGCAATGGCGGCGGGAATTGATTTAGTCCACGGCGTACAAATGTTAAACAATCTTGAAAAAAGCGGCGCTTAAGAGTTGACCGGAAAACCGAAAGGATAATATGAGAGAGAATTTCACTCAAAAGATTGCAGAAAGAAAACATAATTTCGAAGATATACTTCGAGAAAGTAAATTGGAACTTCCTCCTCTTTCCATCGAAACTCTTCAAGTGAATATTACATTGAAGTGCAACCAGGCTTGTTTGCATTGCCATGTTGATTCTTCGCCGATAAGAACCGAACAAATGAGCAAAGAAACCGTTGATAAATGTTTGGGAATTCTTAAGGATCATCCGCAAATAAAAAATATTGATATTACTGGTGGCGCACCTGAGTTAAATCCCCATTTTGATTATCTTGTTAGCGAAGCAAAAAAATTAGGAAAACATGTATTGGTCAGACATAACTTAACGGTAACAATTGATGGTGACCAGACCAGCAAAGCCTCGAAAATGTATCTCCCAAAATTTTATGCAGAACACGGTGTAGAAGTGATTTCTTCCCTGCCATATTACCAGGAATATTTTACGGACAAGCAACGTGGGAAAGGAGTATTTCAGAAAAGTATTCAGTCTATGAAAATGCTTAATGAAGTCGGCTATGGAGATGAAAAAAGCGGGTTGATCCTTGACCTTGTTTATAACCCGGTTGGGGCTTTTCTTCCTGCATCGCAAGAAACGTTGGAAAAAGATTATAAGGAGGAATTGTGGAAAAATTTTGGATTGAAATTTACTAACCTGTACACAATTACCAATATGCCGATCCACCGCTTTAAAGAACAATTGGAAAGACACGGCACGTATGACGAATACATGGAAAAATTAATTAATGCTTTTAATCCTTCTGCGGCAATGGGAGTTATGTGCCGTTCTTTATTAAGCGTTTCGTATGATGGAAAAATCTTCGACTGCGATTTTAACCAGATGCTGGGGATGCAAGTCTTCATTGAAAAACCAAGAACGGTATTAGATTTTGATTATGAAAAATTGGTAAAACGAAATATCATTTTTGACTCACATTGTTTTGGGTGTACTGCAGGAGCGGGAAGCAGTTGCGGCGGCGCAATTTCAGAATGATTACTGATAAAAAAATTGCCGTGATAATTCCGGCTTACAATGAAGAAGAATCCCTTCCAAAGGTAATTAACGATATTCCGAAATTTGTTGATGAAATTATCGTTGTCAATAACGGCTCAACAGATCGAACTGTTGAAACTGCTATTAAGTCGGGCGCAACCGTCCTTACTGAAAATGAGAAAGGATATGGAGCGGCATGTTTAAAGGGAATTGATTATCTCCAAAATAGAAATTTTGATGTGGTGGTTTTTCTTGATGGTGATTACAGCGATCATCCTGAAGAAATGAATTTAGTGGTCGATCCGATCCTCAATGACGATAATGATTTTGTTATCGGTTCACGAATGATGGGCAAAAGAGAAAAAGGGGCGTTGCTACCGCAAGCGATGTTTGGAAATTGGCTCGCGTCATTATTAATAAAATTATTTTGGGGATATTCTTTCACCGATCTTGGACCTTTCCGGGCGATTAAATATTCCTCTTTATTGCAGTTGAAAATGAGCGATCGAAATTTTGGATGGACTGTAGAGATGCAGATTAAAGCAGCGAAGTTGAAATTTAAAACCAACGAGGTTCCGGTTAGATATAGAAAACGAATTGGACAATCAAAGGTTACAGGGACAATCAAAGGCACAGTTAAAGCTTCGGTCAAAATTCTTTATTTGATTTTTTCAAGCTTATTCAGGGATTGATCTTTCAAAGATATTCCAATCAAATTTTAATTTTATCATTTCATAAAAAAATAGAATTACAATCGGAAGATATTCAGCAAGAAGCACAACCGGATATTCCATCCAATTATTTGTCGTCTGAAAATTCATAACTGTGAAAAAAGTCAGACTAACGGCACTTACAAAATATAAACCCGAAAAACTGCGAGTTATCGGCAAGAGCACGGCAAACCAGATCAAATACCACGGGTGAACAATTGGTGAAAAAATCATTAACAAGAAAATTGATAGATATATTTTCTTAAAGAAGTCTAACTTTGAAAAAAATAAAACGGCATATACGGTAATATAAAGCGCTCCACAAATAATTCTAATTGTATAGTTATCTGAGATTAGAATTTGGACAAAATTATAAATCATCCCATTAAATGTCCAATGACTGGAATAGTTGATTAATGTCTCAATTGGTGAAGCTGTAAACACATAAGGCAAAAACGAGAGAATAAGGATCGATACCGGCAACACTATTGATGCGGTTTTTCCTTTTATCGTATTTTCTTTTTGAAAAAAGAACGGCAGCAAAAGAATAGCAGGAGGTTTTATTGAAAGCGACAATCCCAGTAAAACATAACCAAAATATTTCTTTTGATAAAGATATAATGTAATCGCAGCCATCATCAAAGCCGCGCCGGCAATATCGATATGAGCATCAATGAAAAATTGAAAATGAATGAGCGGCAGCGCGGCATAGAGTAAAATGTATTTTATCGGTAAATCTAATTTTCTAAATAGAAAATAAAGACTCACAAGAATCAAAATATCGCAAAGCAGTAAAAATAGTTTCAAGCCCCACACGCTAGAACTCCCAATGGCAGATGAAACCACGAACAAAACCTGAGAAACCGGGAAATAAATTGTTTTAATGTTGGGGTAGCTTACTTTAGCAGGTAGTAATTCTGAATGCAGCGAATTTAATCTTTGGTCGTTGGGTGCGTACAAAAAGGGATTAATTCCATTCAACTGCACTTTCCCATCCCATAGATAACGATAGTAATCATCCGAGCCGATCGGTTGATAAGTTAAAAACAGAATCTTCAGCAAAAACCAGAAGCCGATCAAAAGTATAATATCACGTTCCTTTAAACTGTTCTTAAATACAACGATACACATGAGTAAATAGATTGCAGAACAAACAATGAACGCAGAAGTGTACCCCTCAAGCGACTTAGGGAAAAAAAGAAGCATGATAATTAAAGATGCTTCCAATCCCGTAATAAACATTAAGAGCATCGTCTTATTTGGAGTATCAGATTTCGTCTGCATAGCTTTCTTATTACAAAAGTGGTCTAGTGTCAAATATTCTTCAACCGTCATCCGTAATTTATTGTTTTTTATTTGATGAATTAATTTTTAATTGAGAAGTTATTCCTCTGTTATTTTTAAATCTGTCAAATATTCGACATTCCCACTTCCCTTAACAATCTATTTTAGTACAACAATAAATGAAAAGTATCACCATTAAAAATTGGACTCGAACATGGCAACAGAAATCAAGATTAAAAACCTACCCGAAGGTTATCAAAGTATAATTACAAACGGAAAGCATTCAATCGTTGGGGACGAACCACTTACTTCCAAAGGAACGGATTTAGGTTTAAGTCCGGCCGAATTAGTGCTATCGGGTTTGGCAATGTGTAAAGTTGCTACAGTTCGTTTTATTGCCAGAAAGAATGGATGGAATATTGGAAATGTTGATGCAAAACTAACACGAGAAGTTAAACGTGAACCAGACGGATTAAAAACTTCAGTTGGTATTTCTATAAAAATTGAAGGAAATATTACTTCCGAACAAAGAGATGAACTTTTAAAACAAGCGGATAATTGTTATATCCACCGTATGATTATGGGAGAATGGGATATTAAACATGCTGAACTCTTAGAACAAATTTGATGAATTATTTCACATATCCAACAACTATTATTATAATCAATTAAAAAGGAACAGAATAAAATGCACAATACATTCAAAACAACTTTAGAACTTGTGAATCCGGCAAAGACAGATGAAAGAGCCGAAACAATTCTAAAAAATGTTAAACAAGAAATGAAAATGATTCCCAACATGTATCTTGCAATGGCAAATACTCCGGAATTGCTTGAAACATATCTTTATGGTTACAAAAAATTTAGGAAAGACGCCGGATTTTCCCCTCAAGAACAAGAAGTAATTTTCTTGACAATTAGTTATGAGAACGGCTGCGATTATTGCTTAGCGGCACATTCAATAGTAGCGGATTTTCAATCTAAAGTTCCTATGGATGTTACCGAGGCAATACGGAATGGAGAAGAAATTAGCGACTCGAAATTAAAAGCATTGTCTGAATTCACAATGACAATGTTAAACAAACGTGGGCGTCCGGCTCAAGAAGATGTTGATAAATTTTTAACTGCCGGATATTCTCAAAAACATATTTTATCAATTATCCTGGCTATCTCTGTAAAGACGATAAGCAATTACACAAATCATCTTTTTCATACTCCTTTAGATGCGGCGTTTAAAGTCAGGGAATGGAAAGGATATAAAGTTGCCGGAAAGATAGTCCGGTTTTTTAGGGGAAGTTAAACTGTTAACTCATGTTACGCAAGATTGTACTTTGCTTTGCCACGACTTTTAAGTCGTGGTATAAATTGTACCTCAAACTCTGGGCTTTAGCCACAAAACGGCAG
>MNVA01000132.1 GCA_001871325.1 Ignavibacteria bacterium CG1_02_37_35 | reverse complement strand
TTTGTGTTTACTTCCCTCTTGTAAATAACTCGTATTCCATAAATATTCATGTATCGTATCATTCCTCTTGTCGGAATATTCAAGTTGGTCATCAATATAAATCCCAAGCCAGGTAAGTCCTTTATCATCATAAGTTTCTACCGCTATTGACACACTATCCGAAATCACCTGATCATTTTGCGGAGAGATTAAACGTACAATTGGTTCAGGAGGCAGAAGATAAGTTACAAGCTCTTCATTTTTACAACTGCCAAGTGTAAGTAACAAGATAAAAATCCCCAAATATTTGTTCACAAGAAGATTCATAATATGCAGTCCTACATTTTATTGAAATTGTGTTTGTAACATAATTAAGATTTATGAAATACTTACCTATTTACTGATGGAAATAATTCTCCCCACCTCTATTATTAATCCATCGCGTTTCATTTTGATGATAATCTCTTCAATATTTTTATGAGGGAAAAATTCCACTAAACTTACCAACGTTACTTTTTTCTTCTCTAAAAGAAACCTAAGAATTTTCCCTCTCACTTCCCTTTCCGACCCTTTAAAGGGTGATTGTTTAGACCTCGACTTTATGTTAGTCTGCTTTACCGTTGCTTCCAAAGCGCCGTAGTCCATTAACGCATTGTGCCAAATTCTACTCCTTCCTTTGGGAATAAGTTGGAAAGCAATTTCAGAAAGATGTCTTTGCGAAATATTTTCCGATAAATGCAATTCATGTATCAGTACACGACGGATATTTGTATCAATAACCGCAATTCTTCTGTTGAACGCAAATGCTAAAACCGCTGCGGCTGTATAATTGCCTATCCCTTTTAATGCCAAGAGTTGATCATTCTGTTGAGGGAATACTCCCTTAAATTTATTCTGAATTATTTTCGCAATTTCTTTTAAGCGAATTGCGCGGTTGTTAAAGCCAAGTCCAGACCAGACTTTAAGTACATCGTTATTCTTTGCAAGAGCAAAATCTTTGAACGAGGGAAATCTTTTAATAAATTTTTCATAGTAAGGAACGACTCGCACCGCTTGTGTTTGCTGAAGCATAACTTCAGAAACTAAAATATAGTATGGATCGGTAGTTTTTCTCCATGGGAAGTCTCTCTTATGAATTTTATACCAGAATAATATTTTAGTCTGGAAATCGTTTACTATTTTTTCGCTTAACACTATTCGGTCCATTTAACTTTTTAACTAAATTCGATTATGAAATATTCAAAAATTATTTTCTTCTTTTTACTTGCGATAACAATATTTTCTCAGGAAAAGTTTTTTACACCGGGAAAAATTACGGAGGTGAAGCGCTTTTTAATCCGGTAAGTTTAATTTTAAACGGAAGTTTTGATATCATTCAACTTGAAGGACGACCGAGAGATGTTTTCAATTATAATTATGGGGAAAATACCAAATATTTTTTTTGAAATTTATCAAACCCACTCTATTCCCTCACTAAATACGGATATTGGAACTTTACAAAAAACGAACTGCTCCCTTTTTCATTTAAAAAACGTAACGCACAATGGTGGCCTACTTATCAACTTCATCTGATCGGCGGAGGAATGACTTATGTTGCCATGAAAAAATGGTACGAATTCCACGGTTTCCCCGCACCAAAAATATTTTCCGCAACCACAATGTTTATCTATCATTCATTAAATGAAAGCCGTGAAAATGACGGATATGGAGGAATAAATATTGATCCGTTCGCGGATATTTATATTTTTGATCTTGGCGGGATTATCCTTTTTAGTTTTGACGGAGTAAACAAATTTTTCAAAGAAGAATTGAACTTAGCTGATTGGTCGCTGCAACTTTCATTCACTACCGGCGGGACTTTGCAGTATAATGGACAATATTTTTCCATTAAATGGGAAACTCCCTTATCGGAAAAAATTTATTTTTTCTATTTCTTCGGAATGAATGCTTTGACCGGTGCATCCTATCAATTAAATGATGAAGAGGCGATCTCTGCTGGCTTCGGATTACGGGCAAAAAACCTTGAAGTCGTACGTCAAACGGAACGACAATATGATTTAAAAACTACCTGGAATTTCGGCTTTTTTTACGATAAAAATAATTCTTTGATGACCTCCATATTTTTCAGTGGTTTAACTGATTATTTCTGTAATATCAACATCTATCCCGGAATCATTAAATACAAAAATTTTTCTCCCGGTCCGTGGTGTATCTTTCACAGAAATGGGAATGTTATTTTTGGTGTATCCACTGTTTATGCGCCTGGATTTGGACTTACCTTCAATTAATTAACGTTAGAATCGAAGTGTACCTTACCACTAAAGCTCGTGTCATAATGGGCGGCATATTAATTGAGCAAATAAAGTTATACGATGACTGAATGTAAATGAATGGACGAATGTTTTTCATCCAATCATACATCAAAAATTATTTGATGCTTGTTTTGTGAATTCCGGTTTACCCCGCTTATTGCGGCTTTTATTTGTGTTAAGTTGAAGAGATATTTTAAGATGATTAAAGTTGTCCATGATTCAATTGTACAAATTACTTTAGAATCATAAACCATTAGTGCACCCGTGGAGAGTCGAACTCCAAACCTTCTGATCCGTAGTCAGATGCTCTATCCAATTAAGCTACGGGTGCAAGTTGTTTGATTATTTCAATTTTGTACTTCGTGGGAACCGGAAGTTTTAGAAATTTGCAGTCCAAATTTAGTTGAATATTCCCTGACGTCCAAAAATCTTTCTTCTAAATCACTCTATTTTGTGGAATATTGTTCCCTATTTCTCCATCAATTGAAAAGTACCACTCTACAAACCTCTTCTAACTTATTCAACCGCTCCATAATGCACAATATCCATTCCGTATCTTAGACGCAGTGCATCAATCGCTTGCAGCATCCGTTTTTCTTTTTCATCTTTTCCGTCAAACAAATTTTCTTGCTCAAATGAACTGTAAAAATTAGTAAGTTGAACGCCGATAAGCCGAATGGAGACACGTCTCTTGTAAGCATTTCTGAAGAGCGTGGTTACTGTGTTGAAGATAATTTTATCGCTGTTTGATGGTTCCTTTATTGTTTGCGCGCGGGTAATGGTTATAAAATCTGAGTAACGGAGTTTCAATGTGATGGTCTTAGTCATCCACCCTTTTTTGCGAAGTGAATTTGCAACATCTTCAACTAAATGAAAAAGTACATCCTCAATTACTTTCTGTTCGGAAATATCTTTTTGGAATGTCTCTTCTCTGCCGATACTTTTTCTCTCCCGTTCAACGGTAAGAAACTCACTTCCTTTACCTTGTGCGTGTTCATAAATCGCTATCCCATATTTACCAAAAAGTGTTGTGAAATAATCGCTTGAAGCGTTGGTGATATCTTTTATTATCCTGAAACCGCGCGCGTTCAATTGCTTTGTGGTTACTTTACCGATCCCCGGCATTGTCTCGATTGGTAGCGGTGCAAGAAATTCTTGTTCCTGTCCCGCAACAACGAAAGTAATCCCTTCCGGTTTTGCATAGTCTGAACTTATTTTTGCCACATACTTGTTTGAAGCGATCCCGATTGAACAAGGCAATGAAAATTCTTTTTTTATTTCTGCTTGAAGAAGCGAAGCAAAGTAGTAAGGATTTCCATAAATTTTTTCACAGCCGGAAAAATCCATATAAAACTCATCTATAGAAGCTTGTTCTATTATCGGTGCGTAGCGATCTAAAATATTTTTTACCGCTTTGGAGTAACGTGAATATTCTTTCCCGTGACCATGCAAATAAATACCTTTGGGACAGAGCCGAAACGCATCATGAATGGGCATTCCGGAACGAAGTCCAAACGCTCTTGCTTCGTATGAACAAGCCGCAACTACGCCTCTGCCGTGCGGGTCTCCACCAACGATTACCGGTTTCCCTTCCAACGAAGGATCAAGTATCCGTTCTACGGAAACGAAGAAAGCGTCTAAATCAAGATGAAAGATTGTGGGCATAAGTTAGTTGAAAGTATAAAGTGAAAAGTAGAAAGAATTCCTTTGGGATAAATCTATATTAATTTTCCCATGATTCCGATTAATTGGGATGCAATTTCCCATAATTGTTTACGATGATTTTTTCGAGATGCCCACCAAATTCAGATTAGGAGCGTTTGTTTAAAATTTAAATGAATTAAATCCAAGTGAAAAAACGAATTGCCTGATAGAATGAATGCATTGCCGAACTTTACTCCGCTATTACTTTTCTTATATTCAATTAAATATGGCTCCAACTTAACTCCGGCATACGCATAATTTAAGGAAATGCTTGCTTGATTATCATAAAGCACGAGCCAATTATTTTGAAATTTATCAAATCCAACTTTATTCATTTTCTTTGTTTTACTATAGATGCTGCCAATAATTCCACGAACCCAGTTTTCTTCAACTATGTGACCTGCTAAACCAGATCCAATTAATTTAGCCTCGTTTTCGTTGCCTTTGTTAGTTTTATAGAGAATTTCATTAATCGCTGAATTATTTCGATTTGGGGCATCCAATCTAAAGAATTCTAATTCTAACATACCATTTGGGAATTGCTTTTCTAATATCGCTTCCGCTCTTGCAAGTTGCTCAGGTATTACCTCACTAACTTCTATTCCGATTTTGCATGTTTGAGTTTCTATTAAAAAGTCAGGTTTATTCCGATGCACAATTTTCATAGGGAAACTAATCAGATTTTTTTCTAAGATATTTAGCAAAAAGGATACTATAGAATATCTCTCCACTTCATCTTTTTTTCTTCCGCGACTTCTCAATGGGACAGCAATATCAATCTGTTTTATTTGTTCATAAAATTTTAATTTGTTTTCAAAATTATATGTTGCCTTAATCATTTAGTTTTCACTCTAAATAGTATCCGTCAATTGATTTTATTTAATTCCTTTTTGTAAATACTTCACCATTTTTTCTGCGATCGTTTCGGGTGAAATAAATTGCCATTCTGCGTTTGGATAGTTATCGTTAGTAGCTTGATCATTTCTATTATATTGGATGGACTGTTGAATAAGTCGAATTTTGTTGTTTTTTACATCAAATTCGTACAGTGATTTAGAATATTCATATTCATCTGATGCACGGTCATTGGCTTCTTTAAGACTCACTTCTTTTACCCAAACTCTAATTATTCCCACTTTATCTTTTATTATCGAGTTAGTATGATATAAGTACAAATAATTATTATTTGTTAATGCGTTATCGCTATATATGTCTTTGAATAGTACCCAACCAGAAGAAATATATAAAATCTTAGCGATTGCCATCTCTTTAATTATTGATTCCTCCAACCAAATATAAGTAGGTCCAATTCTTGTCAATTTCTTAGAATATGCCAATGCCTGGGTATAATAATCGAGTGATTCAAAGTAATTGGAACTCTTAATTAAATCAGCAAGACCTTCATAAGAACGTACTATTCGAGTGAGTATATCAGTTTCATCATACTGTCCGTAATATAAAGGGGATTTTCCAGTTAATTGTTTTGTTAAAGCTAACTCGTAAAGTTCAATCGCTCTTTTTTTCCCACTAATAACATCTTTATTAAAGCCTTCAAAATCTAATGCGACTTTCCCTATAATTTGTCGGACAGATAAAGAATCAAACAATATCCCATCTTTATCATGAATCAAATTAATTAATCTATCATAATACTTTTTTGTTTCTTCTTCGTTAATCACCCAAATAGTTATATCGGAATAAATATAACCACCTAAATAATAAGCCTCTATTAAATTCGAATCCAATTTTATTGCTTCATTAAGGTTGCCAACTGCTTTAGTCAAATACGAAATTGCTTTTTTGTTTTTAGATCTGTCAAATAACCGAGCCAGGGAGTTGGCTTCGTCAATATTTTTTTTTGCTTTTACCAATAGCTCAACTGCTTTCTTGTTATAAGCCTTGTCTTCCCAAAATGTAAAGTCATCTTTCGCTGAATGTTTTTGAATAGTTGGTGTCTCAACTAAATTCTTATTTTTACTATTTTTATAAGGTGTGAGTTGTGCGTTAAGTACATCCGAGATTGGAAGAGCAAAATTTATGCTCTGTCCCTCTGAAACCGTATAAGTACTGATACCTACCAATTCTCCTTTGGAATTAACTACAGCACCACCGCTGCTACCATGCGAAATGCTGGCAGTAATTTGAATCAGTTGTAAACCGTTATAACTTCTAAAACCACTAATTATTCCTTCCGAAATAGTGTTTTCATAACCCATTGGACTACCAATTGCATAGACTCTTTGCCCAACTTTTAATTCATTTAACTCTGCTATTGGAATGCCGGAAAAATGAGCATCCGAAATTTTTAGCGCGAGTACATCTTTCTCTTTATTAAAACCAATAATTTCAACGTTATCCACAATGTCTTTACCATGCATGATTTTAACTTTACTGTAATCTGCAAAAACGTGATAGTTTGTAATAATATACCCGGTTTCATTAATGTAGACTCCGCTTCCCTGGCTTTTAAGATTTCCATTCGTATCATAACTTAAAACAATAACGACTGCATTACTTACTTTTTCATAGATTTGTTCAGGTGTTAAATTTTGTTGCGAGAAACTTTTAGATAAAATAAAAGTTATAAATATTATTAAAATATAGAAACCAATTTTATTCTTCATTATATAACCCTAATCTTTATCAAAATAATCTTTCTTGAATCCGTTATGTTTAATCCATTATTTAAATTAACTTTTCGCCCCGCTGCTTTCTTTCCATGTTAAAACAACCGGAACTGCAATATTGGAGGATGTATCTGTTGGTGATGCTAATGTTGGCGGTACAGGAATTGTATCTGCATTAACGGGATTGCTTGCATCCTTTTTACACGATGTAAACATTAGAAGAGAACCAAGAAGAAAATAAACTAACTTTTTCATACACCACCTTTATTTTACGTTCAAAACTTAAACAATTTTTTTTTATTCCGCACCACACCTCGACGTGACACTGTTCTATTTTTTACCAATTTCTTTTTTCTTGTTTTGTGCCAACTGTTTTGCGTTTTGGCTGCTTATAACTTTTTTCCCGGTTTTTTCCTCAATCTCTTTCCTTGTGTTGCCTGCAATAGTGCCGCCTTGTTTTGCGATTGTCCGGCTATCTTCAAATGTTTCTGGATTCTTTTCTTTTGAAATTTCCGTCGTCGAAGCTTCCGCAAGCATATTAAGCACCAACTCTAAATTGGTCATATTATCCCGCAGACTTTCTTTTTTAAGGTCTTTGAATTCTTTATACTGCTTTGTAGAAAACCCGCTCCAGGCTTTTGTAATTTCATCGGTAAGTATTGCAAATCCTTTACCTCTTTTAACACCGCGGTCTTCCCATTCGTCGGTAAGTTCTTTTCTCACCT
>MNVA01000168.1 GCA_001871325.1 Ignavibacteria bacterium CG1_02_37_35 | reverse complement strand
TTTTCCTTTAGCTTTTTTCCCAGGCAGCGTCATGGGAAAAACGTAGTACCTTATCAGTAAAGTTCGCGTAATATTGGGCAGAATATTAACATGGTAAATAAGGCGAACGAATGACTGAATGAAAATGAATGGATGGATGTTTTTCATTCTACCATACAGCCATTCAATCATTCTAATGTGATAAATTGGCTCTGGCTTGTCCAGGTTAGGGAATGGTTCCCAAGAATTTTTCTTATATTTCACCCAAAGAAATCTCCAATATTTGTAAATAAAATCTTCCTAACGAGCTTTAAAATGAAATTAGTGCAAGAATGTTTAACGGACAGCAACTCTGCCCAGATAAAATATGATCTTCACGTTGCAAAGAATGTGCGCATTAAATATCAATTTGATGAATCACTTTTTTCCGTCCAGGGAAACATCCTAATCGCTAATTTTTATCAAGCCCGGCTGCTTGCGCAAAAGATAAACAGCAAACGTGAAGAAGAAAAAATATTTGATGCGTATGTTACTCCCGGACAATTAAATGCCGCCGGTTTATTGCACGAAATATTTCATTTCGTTATCAGACATTATGAAGAGAAAGAAAATCCCGGAGTGTTTGAACGGAGCATTTTCTATTTAAAGAATAGTTTGGGTGGAGATGAAGTCGAAAAGGTTTTAAGAAAATTTGTTGAACATTTCCCGCCGGTTGCTGTGCAAAAGGGAATCACAACGCAAGACCAGTATTTAAGCGGTAACACTAACGGAAAACCAAACAAAGAAATTCTTCTTGAAGAAATTATTCTTCTTCACCTGGAAAATCTTAATCCGGCTTTTCAGAACTTGAAAGAACTGTTTGAAGATAAACAACTTTCAGAAGAATCGCCGTATAAAAATTTCCTTGCAACCACGGAAAAATTCTTTGAACAGGAGAAACCTTTAAGCATAGAAAATCTCTCCCTCCTTTCAGCTTTGAAAAAACCGGTCTTATCTAATTTAACCAATCTTGAAGCGCAGCTTGATTACATCCGTGAAAAATGGAAAGTAATTATTGACGAAAAACTTCTCGAAAAAATATTAAGTGGAGAAGATCTTATCCGTGAAGATGTGAAACTTTTTTTACAGCATGGCGCAGTTGGTACACCTCCTGTACCGGAATATCAACTAACTTTATCCGATGACGAGTTAAAAAGAGTCCGTAAAGAATATGAGAAATCTAATGGGGCACCGGAAGACATCAGCATGAGTTACCACTTTGAACCTGAGAAGTTTACGGAAGATATTGATTGGATGCCGCGTGTGGTGATGCTTGCAAAAAATGTTTTTGTATGGCTCAATCAGCTTTCAAAAAAATATGGAAGAGATATTTACCGGCTTGACCACATTCCTGATGAAGAACTTGACCGCCTTGTCCATTGGAATATCAATGCTTTGTGGCTTATCGGACTCTGGGAGAGAAGCACGGCATCAAAAAAGATAAAACAATTTTGCGGCAACCCGGAAGCGGCACCATCGGCTTATTCTCTTTACGATTATGTAATTGCAGAGCAGCTCGGCGGAGAACAGGCTTTTGAGAATTTGAAATATCGCTGTACACAAAGACATATCCGTCTTTCAAGCGATATGGTTCCGAATCATACCGGAATATTTTCTAAATGGATTTTAGAACGACCCGACTTTTTTATCCAGACTCCTGATGCGCCTTTCCCGAGTTATACTTTTACCGGTCCCGATCTATCAGATGACTCCCATTATCAAATTAGAATTGAAGATAAGTATTATTCGAAACAGGATGCTGCAGTTGTTTTTCAACTGATTGATAATTGGTCGGGACAAATCCGTTACATCTATCATGGCAATGATGGAACAAATATGCCTTGGAATGATACTGCGCAGTTAAATCTTTTATTGCCGGAAGTTCGCGAATCCTTAATTCAAACCATTATGCACGTTGCGCGGAAGACTCCGATTATTCGTTTTGATGCGGCGATGACTTTAGCGAAGAAACATTTTTCGCGTTTGTGGTATCCGCAGCCGGGACACGGTGGAGCAATTCCTTCGCGTTCTGATTATGCATTGTCTTATGAAGCTTTCAACCAAGTTTTCCCGGAGGAATTCTGGCGCGAAGTTGTTGACAGAATAAATACCAAGATGCCTCACACGCTTTTGCTTGCAGAAGCTTTCTGGCTTATGGAAGGATATTTCGTTCGATCGCTTGGTATGCACCGGGTTTATAACAGCGCATTCATGCACATGTTCATGAAAGAGGAGAACGATAAGTACCGCGATCTGATTACGAACACGCTTGAATTCAACCCTGAAATATTAAAGCGATACGTAAATTTTATGAGCAATCCCGATGAAGAAACCGCCGTAAATCAATTTGGAAAAGGGGACAAATACTTTGGCGTTGCCGTGATGATGATAACCTTGCCGGGCTTGCCGATGTTCGCGCATGGACAGGTCGAAGGATACACTGAAAAATATGGGATGGAATATTACAAGGCGTATTATAACGAGTTTGTTGATGAGAGTTTAGTACAACGCCATGAAGAAGAACTTTTTCCGTTGATGCAAAAACGGTATTTGTTCAGTCAGGTTAGCAATTTTGAATTTTATGATTTCATTGATGAGTCGGGAAATTTGAATGAGAACGTTTTCGCCTTTTCTAATATGAGCGGAAACGAAAGAACGCTTGTTCTTTACAATAATTCTTACGAGCAAGTCAAAGGGAAAATTTATTATTCAACAGGAAAAGTTATTTCGGAGAACGAATCACAATTAAGAAAAAGAAGCGTCTCAGAAGCGTTGAATCTAAACGGTAATGGAGATGTATTTTATATCTTGGACGACCACAAAACAAAGTTGGAATTTCTCCGTAACGGAAAAGAATTGGCTGAAGAAGGAATAAGCATCTTCTTAAATGGATACCAGTATCATGTGTTTTTAGGATTTACAGAAGTGAAAGATGTGACGGGAGAGTACCACGATCTAAATAAATCGCTTAACGGAAAAGGGGTCGAGTCTATAAAACAATCGCTTAGAGAATTGAAGCTTTCACCATTACACGATGCGGTTATTAATATCTGCAACAGAGAATTGTTAAAAGAATTCAGCGCTGCCTGTGGTTTCATCGGCAAAGAAAAGGTAAAAATTGAAGCGGAGAAAATCGAAAAAGTTACAAGTTACGGCAGATCAAAAATTCTAAGTTTAGTGAACGAAGTAAAGAATTATCTTTACATGTCGGTTGATGAGCAAAAGATCATTACGACAATCGAAAAGAAATTCCTCATTCTTTCTGCGCTCGATCAATTTGTTTCGTCGTTAGAGAAAAATGATATTCATAAAAATTTGATGCATGCCCTGGTATTTTATAATGGAAATTCAGCGTACAAGGATTTCTTCATCCTTTATACCATAATTCTTACTATTCTCGAAGCCGTGAAATCAAGTAATGAAAATAAAGAACTTCTTCATCTGTACAACGAGCTGCTGCTCGGGAAACCATTATGGCAAGGGCTTCTCCATCTTAATGATTCATTTGAAACACTAAGACAGGAATTTGGTTTGGCAAGAATACTTCCATCCGAAGAAAGTATTTTTCCTGATGAACTTTTTGTTGCAAAAAATTTCAAGTCGCCAGAACGGAATACTCTAAATAAAGGGAAAAAAGGAACGAAGAAAAATGCTCCGGTCAAACTTGTGAGTTTGTTAGAAAAAGAATTTGTAATGAATTATCTTAATGTGAACGAATATCAAGGGAAGAGGTATTACAGCAAAGAGAATTTAGAAATATTACTTCATTGGAGTTTCACCTTTGCATTAGTCGCTTATTCGGAAAATTATTTACAAGGGAAATTGCAAGATTCAATTGGCGCCGGAAAAGAAATTTTTGATTACCTGAAAGAACCAATTTTTATGGCTCACGTGAGTGAGATGCTCGCCTATATTAACTTTGTAAAAATACTCTCCGATGCTTCGGGATATGATTATACGTTATTTACCAAATCGCTTAAGAAGAATAGCCGCCAATAAAAATGAAAAAAAATGGATTGCTGGAACTTACCACCGTGTCCATAGGGGTAAACATGCAAGTTTCTCTCTTCAAATTTGATCCTGGTCGCGCAAAAATCTCCTAAATGATCAGAATGATTGGCTCAAACCAATAAAAATACGATTGGTCGTTGCTCTCTTTTCAGAGACAAATTCGTAAACCAAATTAAAGTAAAGAGAATTCAAGAGCTGTAACCGAACATCGGCATTAAGAATGTTTTGCGCTACTCCATCTGATGTATTCCTCACCAAAAGATAATCTACTCTTCTTAAACCAAGACCCATATTCAAGTAATTTAAAAGAAAACTTTTATTGATCTTAATTCCGTATGCAAATCCGTTTAGATAATTGCTTTGCAAATAAGTCAAATCTCCAATAAGGGAAAAATTTAAATTTGAGATTTCATTAATGGCAACCGATGTTCCGGCGTAAAACGAAGGATGAAGATCGTCATTCTGTTTCGTAAAACCACCGTTTAGCCCTACAGATAAAGTCCGCGACCAGCGGTAAGAAGCTCCCAACCGAACGCCTTGTCTCATTCTGGAATCAAGTATGCTGTCAATAGTTGATTTGAACGACTCGAAATAATAAATTGTTTTGCGAGCATCGTAGCTAAGATCGAATGAAAGTTTATTATCAAAGCGGTAGAGAATTGAGGCATAAATACTTGTCGGTTCAAACACTGATTTTGCCGAATTTAATTCAACTTGATAGAGATCGAATTCGGAAGAAAGAGCGAATGAAAAATTAGTTAAGCGGGTACGGTGAAGAAAATATAAAAACCTTCGATCAGTTTTTCCGGAATTTGTTTGGTTGGCGAAAGAAATATTATTGCTCATGCGTAGTTTGCCGATCGAATCTTCTCGAGAAAGAAATGCGCCGTATTGCATCAACTTGATATTTACACCCATATTTTGCCAGCCGGGATGTGATCCAACAAAAGTTCCGATCGTGAATTTTGAAAAAGTGTAATCAAATAAAACACCGTCGAAGGTAGAAAGGGAATAGAGGTTTTGATTTCGAACCCGCCCTGCCTGAAGTGTAAATGATGCAGATGGTTTGTACGAAAAGAAGAAGTCGTAAATTTTCAAATTGTTCCAAACGCTGCCGGCATTTTTCCACTTATCTGCCCGGTAGCCGTACATTGCCGAGGATTGAAATTCCAAATTCTTTACGCCAACTTTATTGCTTCGCAGGGAGAGCCCGTACCGCCAATATTGATTTTGTGCATGAGTACTTGATGTTGTGTAATTAGTAAATGAGCGCACCGAAACCCGTCCACTGAGATTAAAATTATTTTCTGAAACGGTATTCACAGTTTTTGTTGCGTTAAGGTCATTCCAAAGCGAAGGGTCGTTCTCATCAGCATTTTGTTTGGTCGGTTGGCTGCCGCTGTCATTCTTCTTTGTTCTAATATAAACCTGGCTATTTAAATCTATTCCGGTTGTTGCGAGATAGGAACACGCGGCGGATTGAGAAGACAAGTACTTTACAATTCCCACTTCTGTTCCGGTTTCAGAAAGATAAATTGTATCGCCAACGGTTACACGAACCGTATTTTCAAAACGGACATAAAAATTTTGGGAAGAAATATATATTATTGTTCCCGGTATTTTTAGCTCATTCTGCGAATACAGTAAAACAGAAAAAACGGTTAGAGAAAGAATAATCGTTTTCATTAATCGCCCTCTCCGCTGCCTTGCGGATGGCATGAGTAACATGCATGGCTTTCATACACATACCCGCTCACCTCGCCACTATGTTTTGAATCCATTTTACTTTTTGAATGTTCGTGACAATCAATGCAGGTAAAAACGAGATAATTTGGCTCGGAATTATGACAATCGCCGCAAACTTTCCATGTTCCATTATGTGAACCGGAATAAATCGGGAAGATTCCGTCATGATAGAAACTCCAATCATTCGCCAGGTTATGGCACGTTTCGCATTGTGTACTGAAGCCACTTGCAACATGAATTGGCGAAGCATAATACCGGTTTGCATGGCAGTCGAAGCATCGCACGCCGATTATGTCAAATTGATATTTATCAAAACTCTTATGGCAATCTTCACAAGGAAGCGCCGAATGGATGCCAACCAAAGGAAATCGGCTATTTTGATGTAACGCGCGAATATTAGTGACTAACCAAGTTTCCGGTGTGTGGCACTTTTCGCAAACGAAAGAAGCGGTTGAATTATGAACATCAAAATGGCATGCATTGCAAACCTGATCTGCTTTATCAAAAACCAATGTTTGATGACATGATTTACATGGAACGGTTTTATGCTGCCCAATAAGGTCAAAATCTGTGGATTGATGATCAAATTTCGTCTCAAGTTTAAGAGGAATCCATTTGTCCGTTGCATGACAATCAGCGCAGTCGTTCTTTAATATTTTCCCATGGGGAGATTGTGCAAAAAGACTTTGCGATACGAAGCATAGGATAACTAATAATAAAATACGCATACTAAATTCTAATCTGTTTAAATTTTCATTACAGTTTAAAAGAAATAATATTAAAGAAAACTTAAAATTGAATGTTGTCTTTCGTTCCGCCGAAGACAACTTCCTTAACAATATCGGACGTCAGGAAGTCATGCGGGAAACCTAAATCAATTTTACTGATTTCATTTAACCGAATCATCTGCTCACCGGTTAGATCGAAATTCAAACAATTCAAATTATCTTTTATTTGCTCCACTTTGCGCGCACCAACAATCGGTATGATGGTTCCGTTTTGTTTGCGAATCCAATTTAATGCGGCATTGCCGGCAGAGCATCCTAATTCATTTGCAACGGAAACAACTTCTTTTGCAATCGCCGTATTGCGTTGATTCAATCGAAGACTCTCTGGTTTTAAGCGAAGTGTAGAAACGGAATTGTTTAAATATTTTCCGGTGAGCGCACCGCCGGCTAAAGGCGCCCAAGCAGTAACTGCAACATTATTTGCCCTGCACATCGGAATGATATCCCTTTCCGGTGTACGCTGGGTTAAACTGTATTCTGCTTGTACTGCAACGAAAGAGCTCCATCCCCGAAGTTCTGCTATAGCATTGCCCTGTGCCACAATCCACGCCGGTGTATCGGAGATAGCGATGTGTAATACTTTTCCCGATTGAACAAGATATTGCAAGTTGCGAAGCACTTCTTCAATCCCTACGGTAAAATCCCAGGCGTGAAGATACAAGAGATCAACATACTCTGTGTTCAATCGTTTCAAACTTCCTTCAATTGACTGAGCAAGATTTTTACGGTGATTACCGCCGTCATTTACGCTTCCGCGTTGTGTGTAAAGCGTATATTTAGTGGCGATGACAAGATTATTCCGCTCGGAAGGAATAAATTCTCCGAGGAATTTTTCACTTGAACCTTCCGTGTACCGGTTTGCGGTATCTATAAAATTCCCGCCGGCATTAAGAAAAGCATCGTAAATTTTTTTGCTCTCATTTTTGCCGGTTCCAATTGCCCATTCTTCCCCGAAGGTCATGGTGCCAAGACAAATTTCGGAAACACGCAATCCACTTTTTCCAAGGAGTTTATATTTCATTTTTGTTCTTTCATTATTATTGAATAAAAAATAAGGAATCTTCTTAATCTTTTTTTAATCTGTTTTTAGAAAACTAAAAAACGAGTAAGATTAGGAAAACGATTATGAATCGTTGTGAAAAATACGACATCAAACTAAACAAAAATTAGAAATCATTTAAATAAAAAAAGGTGAATGAATGTTACATACAAATTTAACGCATATTTTATCCGAAAAAGAACATGCAAAACTATTGCAGGAAAACGAAAACGTCATGGTCTGCTGTGGAAGAATGGGACCCATGTGCATCCCGGTTTACAGTGTGATGCAGGAAATAGAACCGGAGTACAAAAATGTAAAATTTGCAGATATGGAATTTGATATCCCGGATGCAACCGTGATACGCGGTTTAGAAGAATGTGCATCGTTCCGGGGGATTCCGTTCGTTATTTATTATAAAAACGGTAAAGTGGTGAAAGCTACAAGCAGTATTCAATCTAAAGAACAAGTTACTTCTATTCTTGACGACCACTTTGGCAAATAATATTTCAGCGGCTTGGCTTACAATTTCATCGGTCAGCGGAAAGAAAACTTTTCGCTGACGATTTTTCGCAGGAGTTACTCACTTTAACACCATTAATTTTTTTACAATAATCGAATTTGCTGTCTGCAGTTTATAAAAATATATGCCGGATGCTAATTTTGAAGCATTAAAAATTACTTCAAAAAATCCTCCGGATTTTTCCTCTTCAACTAACGTTTTTACTTCTGTACCAAGCACGTCATATACTTTTAAGCTAACAAAGCTTTTAAACGGAAGTGCGAATCGTATAGCGGTTTCAGGGTTAAATGGGTTCGGGTAATTTTGCATCAATTCAAAATTATGGGGAACTCCCTTTTCGTTTTCTATTGCAGAGACCGAAGATGTTTTGAAACCGTTCGTGCTCGACCAAAGACTTGTGCCATACTCGTTAATCGCTGCGACGCGCCAGAAGTGATTTTTTAACGGCTCTAAATTAGCTATTTGAAATATCGTATCTGTAATCACTGTGTCGGCTTTCATCGCTTCGAGCGGAAACTGAATTATTGTAGCCAACTGAAATCTATAGGAAGTGGCAGTTGATTCTTTCATCCACGTAAAAACAGGATTAGTTGGAACGTTCAACGTTGTGTGTTTTGGTTCTGCTAAAATGGGAGCGCCGGGGAATCCGGCTTGGAAAGAAAAGGAAGCCGTAAAATTGCTGTTAGTTCCAAGTCCTATTCCTTTTATTCTCCAAAAATATTTTGTTGAAGCAAGAATTCCTTTCAGTGTAAAAAATGTATCTTTTATTTCAGGTTTGTTGACGATAAATGTTGAGGTGAACGTGGAATCGGTTGAAACTTGAATCGCAAACCCAGAAGTAAAAGGATCGCTGTTCCAAATTAGCCTAACTTCATCTAATTGACTTTTATCATTATTCACAGGAGAAATTAATGCCGGAATTTTGGGTACGTAATCTGCCGGATTAATTTGTAAAACATTGCTCATACTACTTTCATTTTCTAAACGATCTAATGCGGTAACCACAAAATAATTGCCGGAAGTTGAAATAGTTTTTGAAAATTTGGTTGATAACGAAAGCCCGCCTGTAGTCCCAAATATTTTATTCCCGTCATCCACGGTTGAAGGGTGAGTCTCAAAGCGATAAACAACGTATCTTGAAGCTGTATCCCCATCTGCTGCTGCGGGTGGAGCGTCCCATGTAAATTCATACCTACCGCTAACGGGATTGATTTGATAGTGAAGATTAGTTGGTTCGTTTGGAGGAAGGGGGTTTACTTCTTTCCAGTTCATAATCGGAGGAATTGCGTGAAAACGATTTGATGAGTATTTCAAAGAATCTGTCATCCCCTTAGGATTTTCCCAAAAGTTTCCCGCTTTAAAAAAAATACTGCCCTGACATTTAGGATTATTTCTATTAAAATTAATTTCCGACGGAATTTCATTTGCACCATATGCACTTGCTTTATATGCCGCTTGCCCCACATAAAGATGTTTGTCGTACGCGGAAGTAGAATCAGACCACCAAGTATTTAATGTACCGTAATCTTGTCCTCCGCCGAAGGGCCAATAAAGTTGGGGCGCAAGGTAGTCAACCGAACCATTTTTCAGCCAAGCCATAGCATCGGCATAAATAACATTGTATGCATCCATTCCGGTTATCCCGGCAGGCGTGCCGCTTTTCCAAATTCCAAAAGGACTGATTCCATATTTTAAATAAGGTTTTATGCTTTTAAGCGAATCATCTATTTGCGCAATGAGAGAAGTGGTGTTTTCTCTTCTCCAATCGCCGATGTTTGTTATCCCCTGATTATAAATGCGAAAAGCAGCTGAGTCTTGATCTGTAATTTGATCCGGCGGATAAGGATAAAAATAATCATCAAGATGAACGCCGTCAATATCATAGCGTCTGGCAACATCGGAAATGATCTTTGTAACATAGTCGGCAACTTCAGGGATGCCCGGATTGAGAAATTTATAAGTATTAATTTGGAGTATCCAGTCAGGATGCGTTTTCGTTATATGGTCTCCAACAAAAGGATAAGCTCCAATAGTTTTTTCTGCCCGGTAAGGATTCAACCAGGCATGTAATTCCATTCCGCGTTTGTGTGATTCTTTAATTACGAATTCAAGAGGATCATAAAATGGTGAGGGTGGTGTTCCTTGCTGTCCGGTGAGGTAGTAAGACCATGGTTCATAACTTGATTGATAAAATGCATCGCATTCTGTTCTTATCTGAAAAAAAATTGCGTTAATCCCTGAGATTTTTAATTCGTCCAGCAGTGTAGTCAATTCGGTTTGTTGGTCTGCAGTACTTAGTCCCGGTTTTGAAGGCCAATCATAATTTACAACAGTCGCAATCCACGCGCCGCGAAACTCTCTTTTGGGAGGGAGCGGTTGGGAAAAAAGATTATTGCTGAAAAGAATAATGAAAAGATAGTAAACAAATTTTTTCATAACTTCCTCATGTTTTCTTTCAAATAAAATTTTACACGATTTGTATGATCTCCATTGAGATCACTATTGTTAACTGGATTTTGTCGTCGGCATACAACTTTCATTTGATAAGTCGAATCATCTCTTGAACGGCTTCTTTCAATCCTACAAAAACAGCGCGGGCAATAACTGCTTGCCCGATGCTTACTTCATCAATACCTTCAACTTCGCGGAAGATTTTGATGTTTGAATAATTTAATCCATGCCCGGCATTAACTCCAAGTCCGAGCTTCTTAGCGTGTTTGGTTGCTATTCTAATTTTTTCCAATTCATCAAATTGATCAGCTTCGGTAAGAGCATTTGCGAAAGTGCCGGTATGAATTTCGATATAGTCCGATTCAATTTCCGCGGCAGCGTCTATTTGTTCTATCTCCGGTTCAATAAAAAGTGAAACCTCAATTTCACGTTTGTGCAAATCTTTTATTGTTGATTTTAATAGGTTGATTGAATCAATAACATTTATTCCGCCTTCGGTGGTAAGCTCTTGTCGTTTTTCAGGGACGATGGTTGCAAGTTCCGGCTGAACATCGCAAGCGATTGCGATGATTTCATCAACCGCTGCCATTTCGAGATCAAGTTTTGTGGTAATTAATTCGCGAAGGAGTCGAAGGTCACGCTCGTTGATGTGTCTCTTATCTTCGCGTAGATGAACGACAATGCCATCCACACCTGCTTGCTCAGCAAAGAGTGCGGCTGTTACAGGGTCTGGGTGGATTTCTCCCCGTGCATTTCTTAACACAGCTATATGGTCAACGTTCAGTGAAAATTTCATGGTCTTCCTCTAATCTTTGAAAAATATTTTGGATTCAAATTATTAAATCATGGTACACAATTATCATGAAAGAAAATTGCTTAATCTTAATCTTCATCTTATTCGTTTCTACTTATTTAAACCAGATTGAGATTATGAGCAAGAATATGATCAAGGATACTCCTCATTTTTTGAGTAAAGTAACTTATTAAATTATTTGCTCCACAAACATAAGAATGAAATCAATAAATTGGAACACCGGGGAACTACTTTGATATAATTGGATTTAATATTCCAATAAAATAAATTGCGCTATCTTTTTAAGGAATAAATGAAAATGAATAGAATTCTTCGTTTGCTTATCATGTTTTTTCTTCTTGCAAATTACGGCTGCAAAAAAGATGACAACCCTGCGAACTCATCAACCCAGGAAACACCAACACTCATTTTCCCGGTAAATAGTTCAACCAACATTGTATTAAAACCAGCTTTAGTTTGGAACAAGGTTGAAAATGCAGCGAGTTATAATCTTCAGGTTTCAGCGCAAGTAAATTTTTCAAACATTGTACAAAGCTATTCAAATATTACCGATACTTCACAAACATTAACGCTCCTTTCTCCAAACACTCTTTATTATTGGCGGCTGAATATTTCGGATGGAAAAAACGTCTCAGGCTGGACTAAACCTTTTTCTTTCACCACCGGAAAAGATAGCGTGGTTCAAATTAATTTTAATTGGATTTCTGTTGAAGGAAGTTCATTTTTGATGGGAAGTGAAAGCGGCGATCCCGATGAAAAACCTGTACACAATATTTCTCTCAACAATTTCAGCATCAGTCAATATGAAGTAACCTATGATCAGTTTGATTTGTTCTGTGATGCGACAGGACGCATGAAGCCGAATGATAACGGATGGGGAAGAGGGAACAAGCCGGTTACAAATGTAAGTTGGAATGATGCCGCTGATTTTTGTAAGTGGGTAACAAGTCAAACAGGGAAAACTATCCGGCTGCCTACGGAAGCCGAATGGGAGTTCGCTGCAAAAGGGGGAATACTCAGTAACGGATTTCTTTACAGCGGTGGGGATTCTCTTAATGAAATTGCCTGGAACTTTACTAACGCCATTGGAAGTACTCACGATGTTGGAACTAAAAAAGGGAATGAACTTGGCATTTTTGATATGAGCGGAAACGTGTGGGAATGGTGCGGTGATTGGTTTGATGAAACTTATTACAGTTACTCGCCGAGTGTAAATCCCAAAGGACCGTTGAACGGAACGCAAAAAGTTATTCGCGGCGGTTCGTGGGCGAGTTTTACAGTTCCTGGTGGTGAAGGAGAGATTGTTGTTAACGGATGCCGCGTTACCGATAGAAGCAACAGTGATCCCTCTGTTAAAAGTGCGGATTTTGGTTTTCGTTGTGTAATTGAAGAATAGAACAGATATCCAGTTCATTCAATTGAAAAACAAAATCGAAGAAAAAAACTAAAACGTATAAGAAGATTAATGATCAGGTTTATCTTTTTTTGAAACAATTTTGTCGGAAACTAACAAATTAAAATATTCTTCAGCAGTTAGTGGACAATCAATAAATCTTAGAAGTTGGCCCATTGTATTCAATTTTAACTGCCGTTTGATTTTGCCCAAGAGATCTGCTGAGTAGGTTTTATAGCGGCTTCCATGAGATAATTTTGTAAAGATTGATTGGTCGATTTTATAATAGAAGAATTCATGGTCGTTATTTTTTTGATAAAAACCTTTTTGTAAAAGAGCTTTTCTTATTTCATCTCTATCTTTTTGAGGCATAAATTAAACAATTGAAAAAAGATAATCTAACAAATTAAGTGCTTCTTTAGATAAACTTTCAGTTGGTAATTCCCTCATATCTTTTAAAAGTTCTTTCGCTTCTTTTAGGAGATCAATCTCTGCTTCGTATAGGTTTTGCCCCATTCCAACAAGAGACCATTTAGGATGGCTTAGATAATAATGATTATCTTCCTTTTCAAGGAGGAAAGATTCATCGCAAATATTGATGGAATCTTTAATTATTATTGATTTAGAGGAAGCAGAGTAAAAACTCTTCTCAAATAAATTTGATTTATAGACAATGTTTTCAATGTTTATATTGGTCGCTGCTAGGGGAAAATTCTCATCCATCAAACTGCAACCATCACCATATTCTCCAATCGGAATAATTATATTCTCAGAAGATCTAAAAAAAGAACTTGAAGAAGATTTCGAAGAAGAACTCGAAACAGCATTCAGAAAATTATTTTTTTTATATTCGGTATTCGGATAAGTTAACTGACTCATTATAATTCCTTAGGTTTATTTGGCCTATTTTTTATTTCATTAGCATTAGCTATTAACCAATTACCAATAAGGAGGGCAACATCTGGAGTTAAAAAAGTACTTGCTTGAATCTCACGTGTTATATCTCCTCTAGTAATACTCTCACCAAGTGGATTTATAACATGCTTATCTTCTACTTTAATAGTAGTGCTGTGAGGGACTGAAGAATATTCAACATAAAAATGAACCATAACACCTGAACTGTCAGGGGTAGGTCCACCTATTGCTCCGTTTGCAGGGAAAGTAATTGCGTTTTTATTTTTTTCAAATATAAAAGAAATATTTTTTCCGTTCATGATTAACAACCTTAAGTAGTTTACGAATTAAAAATAGAGAAAAGTATCTAAATATCAAACGTAAAAATCTCTGCAATAGTAAGTAAAGATGCATCTTTTCTCGTTTTACGTAACAATATTTGAGAATCCATAATTTTAATTTCAGTCAAAATAGGGTTTTGTGCAAAAAAACAAATGGAGTGTCTAATCCACTGCACACTTTTTACCATAAAGTTCGATTTTTGCCAAAATCTCATCGGCATGATGATTGATTACCTTAAATAAACAATTGAGGTGTATCATGAAAAAGTTAGTTTTATTTATCGCAATCTTTTCCTTCTTTTTCTTAAACGAAAAAGTAGAAGCAAACAGCTATCAAGTAGGAATCGGTTTTAACTATTTTTATTCGAGCCTTTCTCCGCACGGAAGATGGATTGAAATAGACGACGGCTTTGTTGTTTGGAAACCGAGAATTCATAATCGCCATTGGCAGCCTTATGCGCAAGGAACATGGATTTGGACAAACGACGGTTGGTACTGGGATTCTTTTGAACCGTTCGGATATGTTGTTTATCATTACGGACGCTGGCATTATGATGATTATTACGGATGGATTTGGGTACCGGATTATCAATGGGCGCCGGCTTGGGTTGAATGGCGCTATGACGATGACTATATCGGCTGGGCTCCGCTTTCTCCTTATGCTGTTTTTAATGTTCATTCAGGAATTCATTTTTCAATCAATTTCTCTTTCCCTTATAATCATTGGAATTTCGTCAGGTACAAATATTTCGGTCATCAAAATGCATACAATTATTATGCGGCTCCGCAATATAAAGAACGGATTTTCGGTGGAACGAAAACTCGCAACGATTATGGATATGAAAGAGAAAGAGTGATCAACCGTGGAGTAGATTTACGAACGGTTCAGGAACGCGGCGCTCGAAATCTTCAACAAAGAGAATTGGTGAGAAAGGATGTTGAATCAATTGGTAGAAATTCGGTTATCAAAAACGGAAATAGAATTGAAATCTTGACGCCAAGAAATCAAGCGCAAACCAGCGAGAGAAATTTTTCAATCGAACGGGGTGAAAGACGATCTTCACTTAATGTTTCAAAGGTTGAAGTTGGCGAACGGAGAAGAAATTTGGATAATGCACAACCGGGAAAAGTTGATGAGCGGAATAAAGTTAGAACGAATGAGCGGATTATTGAAGATGAAAATAAAATAGAGAATCGTAAATCCGCTACTGAACAAAAGCCGGTTGAAAGGAAAAGAGAAATACAATCTCAACCACAGAGAGAAGTTCAGACTAAAAAAGCTGATGAAGTAAGAAGCAGAGAAGTTGTGAAAGAAAAACCGGTTGAACGAAAACGTGAGGTTCAGACACAAACACAAAATCGCCAGATAGAAAAAACCGATCCTAGTTCCGGTAGAAAAGTTGAACAACGAGAAGCGGTTTCTAAACGCAAAGAAACTAACCGCGAAAATGATAATAAAATTAAAGTGCGAAGCAGATAACAATAAGAATAAATTGTAACTAGAATGTCAGTCTGAATTTTTATAAATGACGACTGACATTTTTTATCTTGGGGGTAAGTAAAGGATTAAGGTTAAGAGTAGCATTAAGAAAAACTCGTGCAGATTATATGGCAATTATGTCGGAAGCGAAACAATAAAAGTAGTTTCTCCGTTTGGAATTGAATGAACAGTAATATTTCCATCATGCCATTCAACGATTGATTTTACAACCGAAAGTCCCAAACCGATTCCGCCGGTTTTTCGATTGCGTGAATTCTCGACTCTATAAAATCTATTGAAAATATTAGGGAGTTCTTCTGGCGGAATACCTTCGCCTTTATTAGTAATTGAGATATGAATTCTGTTCACTTCTTTTGTACAAACAAGAAGAACCGTTTGATTTTCATCCCCATATTTTATTGCGTTATCAACAAGATTGGTAATGACCTGCTGCATGGTTTCCTTGTCTATTATAATTTCGAGGTCTTCATCGCATTCCAGCGAAAGTGAAATATTCTTTTCTTTCCCTAAAATTTTAAGATTCCGTAGAATTTGATTTAAGAATTGTTTGGCGTTGATTTCAGATTTTATTAACTGAATTTTTGTATGGTCAACTTTGGCAATAAAAAAAAGATTATCCACAATTTTTATCAGCCGGAGAGTTTCTTCATAATTACTTTCCAAAATTTCTTTATATGTTTCGGGTGTTTTAGTTGACTTTAGAGATACCTCAAGTTCACCGCGAAGAATTGTTAAAGGAGTTTTTAATTCGTGAGCGGCGGAAAGTGAAAACTGGTTCATATAATCAACAGAAAGTTTGATTCTCTGAATCATCTTATTCATGGTTCGAACTAACCTGCCATATTCATCATGGTATTCTTCTCCTTGTATTCTTTGATCGAGATTCTGCGCCGTAATTTCTTCTGTTTTTTTTATGATTCTATCAATACGTGAAAGAGCATTTGCAGATATTATTGCTCCGCCGAATATCGAAATCAATAAAAATATTGGAGCTAAAAAAAGATATAAATTTTTTAAACTGTCAAGAGTTTCTATGATATGCTCTTTCGGAAAAGCGGCGATGACCTGGTATTTTTTTTCGTTTGCAACTGCACATCGGATTAAACTTTTGCTTAGCGTTGAATCACGAAAATCGAAGAGTTGCTTCCTCTCCATTCCGCTTGGGAGAGAAAGTTGGTTCTGAAACAAACTCGCTGATTTGAAAATAATTTTTCCGCTCCTGGAAATTTGAATGAACGTATTACGTCTGTTCAGCGCAACCGCATCATAAATAATATCCCACATTAAATCTTCTTCATTGGTGAAAAGAGAGTCGGGCGTAAACGATTCGATATCAATATGCTTTTGAAGTACAACAGTTTTAATTGCATTAGCCTGCTTGAGCAGCGAGCCATCAAGACTTTCATTTAAATTTTTGTACAAGTAAAAATAAACGCCAACTCCAAGGAGTAATTCGAGAAGTGTGAAAACAAATACATACCAAAGCGTCGTTTTGAATCTGGTGGTGGAGACGAACCGGGGGATATTTCTTAAAATGGAAATCATTCGGACGGTTCTTTAATCATATACCCGGAACCGCGAATGGTATAAATAAGCTGCTGCTGAAAACCGGTTTCAATCTTTGCCCGGAGTTTGTTAATATAAACTTCAATCACGTTTGAACCGGTGTCGAAATGATATTCGTAAATATTCTCCATCAATTTCGTTCGTGATACAATACTATTTTTATTAAGAAGCAAAAGTTCAAGAATTGCATATTCTTTTTGTGTAAGCAGAATTTCTTTTTCTCCCCGAAGTACTTTATGAGTCTTTTGATCAAGTTGTAAATCAGCGGCTTGTAAAACCGGTGAAAGAGTGTTTTCATTTCTTCTTGCTAACGCCCTAACTCTTGCAAGAAGTTCTTCGAATGCAAACGGTTTAGTTAGATAGTCATCTGCGCCGGCGTCTAATCCCGCAACTTTATCTTTGACGGCATCTTTCACAGTGAGCAAAAGAATGGGAGTCGTAATTTTTTTTTCTCTCAATAAGTGGGTCAACGTAATACCGTCAATATAAGGGAGCATAATGTCAGAAATAATAACATCGTAATTTTCAACAGTTGCAAACTGAAAACCTTGTTTCCCATCGAACGCAGCGTCAACAATAAAAAATTCTTCTTCCAATCCTTTTTTTATAAAAGAAGCAACTTTCTTTTCATCTTCAATAAGTAAAATTTTCATAGGTTTAAAATAAAAAAAGGAGAGTTAAAAACTCTCCTTTTTTTAATTCAAGAAGAAATTACTTTACTTCAGCTTTAGGTTCAGCTGCTTTGGCTGCTTTTTTAGCTTTGTGTTTAGCGACTTTTTCGGTAGTTGCTTTAGCGTCTTTAACAACTTCTTTTTTAGCGGTTGCTTCTTTAACTTCAGCTGTTTTAGCTGCTTTTTCAGTTGCTACTTTTACAACTTTAGCTTTTGGAGCTTTTGTTGTTTTAGGAGCATCTTGAGCAAAAGAGACCATTGAAAAAGTGAAAGCAACGACGATCATAAGAGCAAATAAACGTTTCATTAGAAGAACCTTTCTTTTTGTTTGTGAAAATTTACGAACGAAACTTAACGAAGCAGTATTAAGATTAGCTTAATGAAAGATTAATTTTTCTTAATATATCTTCGCCGCTCTTAATTGACTTTTTTTGATGATGATAGTATTTCACTCCGCATCTTTTTAGCTTAAGAAAACATTTCATATATTTGAAACAAAAATTCAGAAAATTCTACCAAAACAATGCAGAAAATTTACATTAGCGAACTTGCAAACTATGTCGGGCAAGAAATCACCATTCAAGGCTGGCTTTACAACAAGCGTTCAAGCGGGAAATTAAGATTTTTAGTTCTTCGCGATGGTTCCGGTTATTTGCAGTGCGTTTATTTTAAAGGAAACGTTACCCCTGAAATATTTGAACTCTGTGATAAGATTGGACAAGAATCAGCCATTGAAGTTACTGGTAAAGTGAAAGCCGAACCCCGCGCCGTTGGCGGTTATGAACTTGATGCGACAAATTTAAATGTCCTTCACGAAACACACGATTATCCTATCACCCCGAAAGATCACGGGATAGAATTTTTAATGGATAACCGCCATCTCTGGCTGCGTTCAAGCAGGCAAGTTGCAATTATGAAAATCCGCCACAGAATTGTAAAAGCAATTCGTGACTTTTTTGATGACAGAGGTTTTACCTTGATGGATGCGCCGATCTTAACTCCGGCAGCGTGTGAAGGTACTTCAACTCTTTTTGAAACAGAATATTTTGATCTGGGAAAAGCTTATTTAACACAGTCGGGACAGCTTTATGCTGAAGCCGGCGCTTTGGCTTTGGGAAAAGTTTACACTTTCGGTCCAACGTTTCGCGCGGAAAAATCTAAAACAAGAAGACACCTTACAGAATTCTGGATGGTTGAACCCGAAGTTGCTTTTGCAGATCTCAATGATGATATGGATTTAGCCGAAGAATTTTTAGAATATATTGTTCAAACTGTTTTAACTGATAGAGCCGAAGAATTAAAAACTTTGGAACGCGATGTAACTAAACTCCAAAATGTAAAAAGACCCTTCCCGAGAATTTCTTATGATGAGGCTGTAGAAATTCTAAAGAAAAACGGAGTTGAGTTTGAATACGGAAATGATCTCGGCGCTGCCGATGAAACCATCGTTTCAAATCAATTTGATAGACCGGTAATGGTGCATCGCTATCCGTCGGAGGTAAAAGCTTTTTATATGAAACGCGATCCTGAAAATCCAAAATTAGCTTTAGCCGTTGATGTACTTGCCCCGGAAGGATATGGAGAAATTATCGGGGGGAGTCAAAGGGAAGACAGTCTTGATTTACTTCTCGCAAGAATTAAAGAACATAATCTTCCGCAGGCAGCGTTTGAGTGGTACCTGGATTTGCGGCGTTTCGGTTCTGTTCCTCACGCTGGCTTCGGACTTGGATTAGAAAGAACCGTAACCTGGATATGCGGACTTGATCATCTTCGGGAAACTATTCCGTTCCCAAGAATGATTTACAGAAACACTCCGTAGAATTAGGAATTAAAAATTAGGAATTAGGAATTAAAAAAAATCATAGATATAAATGATAACATTACAAATAATATTATTCTCAATCTTTGCGCTCATTGCAATCGTTAGTTCGGTTTTGGTCGTTACAAGAAAGAACCCGATTATTTCAGCGCTCTTTCTCGTGTTGAACTTTGCAGCTTTGGCAGGTATTTATCTTTTGTTAAACGCTCAATTTATTGCAGTAGTTCAAGTGATTGTTTACGCCGGGGCAATAATGGTTCTCTTTTTATTCGTGATTATGCTTCTTCGTCCCGAACACGAAAAAAACTTTTTTGAAGAAAACCCGAAAATGAAATGGCTTGCGCTAACCGTTGGCGGTGTGGTTTTCTTTCAACTTATTTACACCATCTTTTTTGGAAAACTTTCTTCTGCAATGCATCAGAATGCAGAAAAAAGTGTGCAAATCGGAACAGTAGAAAGTATCGGCAGAGGCTTGTTCACAACGTATTTAATTCCTTTTGAAGCGGCTGGTTTTTTATTGCTCGCCGCAGCAATCGGCGCATTAGTTTTAGCTAAAAAACATTTTGATTAATTATGATTCCAATTGAATTTTATCTTGTCCTCAGCGCTTTTATGTTTATCACCGGAGTGGTGGGAGTATTAACGCGCAAAAATGCGATCATTGTTTTTATGTCAATTGAATTGATGTTGAACGCTGCAAATTTATCGTTTGTAACCTTCTCATCGTTTCTTGGTAATAACATCGGTCAGCTTTTTGTGTTTTTCGTTATGACGGTTGCAGCCGCTGAATCTGCTGTCGGCTTGGCGATTATCATTGCACTTTTCAGAAATAAATTGACCATCAACATTGACGAAATCAATATCCTTAAATGGTAGTAAAAAATTAACCAGTAATTCATGATACAATTAATTTATCTCACAGTCCTTTTGCCTTTAGCCGGATTTCTTCTAAACGGAATTTTCGGCTCAAAGATTAAGAACGAAAAAATCATCGGTTGGATCGGAAGCGGCACTATCGGGTTATCGTTCCTCATTGCTGTTGCCGCTTTTTTTGAAACGCTCGGACTTCCGGCAGAGCAAAGACAGCACATCGTTGCACTTTTTAATTGGCTCTCCGTCGGCAGTCTCAACGTTTCTATCGCGTATCAAGTTGATCAACTTTCTTTAACGATGGCGTTAATCGTAACCGGTGTTGGCTTTATTATCCACGTTTATTCAATCGGTTATATGCACGGCGATAAAGGTTTTTGGAGATTCTTCGCCTACTTAAATCTTTTCATCTTTGCGATGATGAACTTGGTTCTTGCCGATAATTTTGTTCTTCTCTTTTTAGGATGGGAAGGCGTTGGTCTTTGCTCTTATTTATTGATCGGATTTTGGTACGATAGAAAATTTGAAAAGATCACAACCAGCGATGCCGCTAAAAAAGCGTTCATCGTCAATCGTATTGGTGATTTTGGATTCTTGCTCGGAATGTTTTTAATCTTTTTAACTTTTAATAGCTTGAACTTTAATGAAGTTTTTACTCGCGCAAACGCACTAAGTATTTCAACAACGGTTTATAGTTTTATCGCCATCTTTTTATTTATCGGTGCAATAGGAAAGTCGGCGCAAATTCCTTTATTTGTTTGGCTGCCGGATGCAATGGCTGGTCCAACGCCGGTTTCAGCCTTAATCCATGCCGCTACAATGGTTACTGCCGGCGTTTACATGGTTGCGCGATGCTCAATTATTTTTGCTTCTGCTCCGGCAATTATGACGGTTGTTGCCGTTATCGGTTTGGTTACTGCTTTATTTGCCGCAACAATAGGTTTAGTTCAAAATGATATTAAAAAAGTTTTAGCATACTCGACCGTAAGCCAACTTGGGTATATGTTTTTGGCGATGGGTGTCGGCGCTTTTTCTGCCGGAATTTTCCACGTGATGACACACGCTTTTTTCAAAGCTCTTTTATTTCTTGGCGCCGGTTCTGTTATTCACGGAATGCACGATGAACAAAATATTCAAAAGTACGGCGGACTCAAAAAATATATGCCAGCTACTTATAAAACATTTTTAGTTGCAGCAATTGCTATTTCAGGAATTCCTCCTCTTGCAGGATTTTTTAGTAAAGATGAAATCCTTTGGAGCGCTTACGCAAACGCGGGATTCATTTATTGGTTTATTGGGGTAGTTACTTCGCTTCTCACTGCATTTTATATGTTCCGTCTTTTAAACTTAACATTTGAAGGGAAACCCCGTTTCGATGAGCATCATGTTCACCCGCATGAATCACCAGGTTTGATGACTATTCCATTAATGGTTTTAGCGGCGCTTTCTGTACTTGGCGGATTTATTGGAATCCCTGAAATCTTTTCCGGTGAACACGGAAATAATTTTCATAGTTGGTTGTCGCCGATCTTTTCCTACGCACAAATTCGTTTGGCTCAATACGGAAGCCATACGCATTTTGAAGAAATTTTATTGATGGTAGTTTCAGTTGTCGGCGCCGCCGCTTCAATTTACTTTGCAAGATACGTCTATCTGAAAAATCAAAAAGTTGCAGAAAACACGGCTTCAAAGTTCAAAGGGATTTACAAAATTCTTTTCAACAAATATTATGTTGATGAAGCATATAATAAGGCTATCATTCAACCGATATTTAAAACGTCCGAATCGCTCTTGTGGAAAATTACGGATGTTAAGTTGATTGACGGTTTGGTAAACAGTACCGCTTCGGCAATTGAAAAAACTTCCGGTGTGATTCGAAAAATTCAAACCGGCGTTGCACAGACCTATGCAGTCGTAATGATGCTCGGAATTGTCGCCGCTCTTTTCTGGATAATTTATAGTTTGTAAGTATGGAAAATAATTTGCTTGTAACTTATTTGCTCTTAATTCCGTTGGTCGGCGCTTTACTTTTACTTTCATTTAAGAAAGAAAATGAAAGCGCTATTCGTTACTTCGGATTGCTGGTTTCTTTAGCCGCATTTGTTTTATCGCTTTTTATTTACTTTAAATTTGATTCAACGAATGCCGGATTTCAATTCACACATAAATTTATTTGGGTTGAAAAGCTGAACGTCTCCTACTTTGTCGGAATTGACGGTCTGTCGCTTGTGCTTGTTTTGCTTACAACATTTTTAACACCGCTGACTTTACTTTCAAGCTGGAAAGGGATTCAAAAAAATGTGAAGGAATTTACTTTCTTTATGTTGATGCTTGAAGTTGGAATGATCGGCGTTTTTGTTTCGCTTGATTTATTTTTATTCTACATTTTTTGGGAAGCGATGCTTATCCCGATGTACTTTATTATCGGAATTTGGGGCGGACCAAAACGCATTTACGCTTCTGTAAAGTTTTTTATTTATACAATGTTCGGCGGACTGTTGATGCTGGTTGCCATCATTTGGCTGGCTGTTTACGCCTCCGGACCGCTTGGCGTTTTTTCTACGAACTTACTTGATTTATATCGGGTTGGTCCGACCATTGCGAAAAATATTCAATATTTGATGTTCGCTGCGTTCACATTTAGTTTCGCAATTAAAGTGCCGATATTTCCGTTACACACGTGGCTTCCCGATGCGCACGTTGAAGCTCCGACTGCCGGTTCGGTAATTCTTGCCGGAGTACTTTTAAAAATGGGAACTTACGGTTTGATTAGATTTTGTCTTCCGTTATTTCCGCAAGCAGCAATTGCTTTTGCTCCTTACATTTCTGCGCTTGCTATCATTGGAATTATTTACGGCGCATTGGTTGCGATGGTGCAAACCGATATGAAGAAACTTGTCGCTTATTCTTCGGTTTCACACTTAGGATTTGTTGTACTCGGAATTTTTGCAATGACGCAGCAGTCAATGCAAGGCGCGATTATCCAAATGGTGAATCACGGACTTTCAACCGGGGCGTTATTCCTTTTGGTTGGCATTGTGTATGAAAGAACTCACTCACGTGAAATTGCTGATTACGGCGGAATCGCAAAAGTTGTTCCTCTCTTTTCTGTTGCGCTTATGATTGCTTCGCTTTCTTCAATCGGGCTTCCGGGATTGAACGGATTTATCGGTGAGTTTTTAATTCTTATTGGTTCTTTCCAATCAGGCGTGCTGAACAGTTGGTGGTTCACTGCGTTTGCAGCAAGCGGAGTTATTTTCGCGGCGGTTTATATGTTGTGGATGTACCAGCGTGTTGTCTTTGGTGAGTATCATCATTCAGAAAAATTAGAGCTTTTAACAGATTTGAATACAAGGGAAATAATTGTGCTGATTCCAATTTTTATTTTCATCGTTTGGATTGGCGTTTATCCAAATACTTTTTTAAAATTAACCGATGCATTCTCAGTTTCGCTTCTTCATCAGGTTACGGCTTCTTCTTCAAGTTTAATAAAATAAGCTCCTGCGCAGGATGATGAAAAGGATTTTTTTTATAGTGCTGATGTTCTTTGTCAATAAAAATATGTTGGCTGCCGAAGCGAAACCATTAGCAGATTCGCTGGTTACCGTTGGAGGACACGCAAGTCAATTGCCGCATCCTTTTATGGTTTTACCGTTTATTGTTTTGCTTCTATTAATTGCAACCGGTCCAATTTTTTACAAGCATTTTTGGGAAAGAAATTATCATAAAGTTTCGATGCTTCTCGGATTGGTTACTATAAGTTATTACGTCGGGTACTTAAATGATTTTAAAAGCATCGAACATTCCGTTACCGAATATATTTCGTTTATTGCGCTGCTCACTTCACTTTTTATTGCAAGCGGAAGCATTTTGATAACGGTTAATACAAAAGCGACTCCTTTAACTAATGTAGTTTTTCTTCTCGTTGGTGCCGTAATATCAAATTTTATCGGGACAACAGGCGCGTCAATGCTGCTTATTCGCCCGTTCATCAAAATGAACCGGGAAAGGATGCGTCCTTATCTAATTATCTTTTTTATTTTTATAGTAAGCAACATTGGAGGGGGATTGACTCCGATTGGCGACCCGCCGCTATTTTTAGGATTTCTTCGCGGTGTTCCATTTTTCTGGGTCATTCAAAATGTTTGGTTCATCTGGTTGATCGCTATTCTGGTTACATTGGTTATTTTTCTTCTATTTGATTTTTCAAATAAAGAAGGTTTAAAGACCGATGGAATTAGTGGAAAGCATTTAGTAGTCTTAAAAGGTTCAAAAAATTTACTTTATTTTGTCATCATCATTATTTCCGTTTTTCTTGATCCGAAAGTGATAAGTTGGGTTCCGAGTTTAAGTCCGCTTCCTTTTGGTATTCGCGAAATTATTATGTTTGCTGTTGCATTTGCATCATTTAAATCTGCCGACTTAGAAATTCTTAAAGCGAACGAATTTGATTTTGAACCGATTAAAGAAGTAGCGTATTTATTCGTTGGAATCTTTTTAACCATGATTCCTGCTTTGCAGTTGATAGCGTATGAGTCGAGAGTTTATAGTCATTACTTAACACAGACCACTTTTTATTGGTCAACCGGGGTTCTGTCTGCTGTATTAGACAACGCGCCGACGTACTTAAACTTTTTAAGCGCGGCGATGGGCAAATTCGGGCTTGACATTAATCTTGCGGCAGACGTTCAACACTTTGTCATTGTGGATGATATCTACTTGCGAGCGATTTCAGTTAGTGCCGTATTCTTCGGCGCAATGACGTATATTGGCAATGGTCCAAATTTTATGGTGAAATCAATCAGCGAACGAGCTGGGATTCAAATGCCAAGTTTTTTTACTTATATCATTAAATATTCATTGCCCATTTTGCTTCCGATCTTTGCAATAATTTGGTTTTTATTTTTTAGAGGATTATGATGTACACATTAGATGAAGTTCTTAAAAATAAAATTTCCGGACTCTGTTATGGGAACAGGATATTGCTCCCTTTTAAAGCACATTTCTTGAAAGTAGTTATCGGGAGTGATATTATTATTGATTTTTCCCCTAACTCTAAAGGGATCAATATTATTAACCAAGAGGGGTTTTCTGATTTATACTTTCTGGATTACAAAATGCTCAGCGATACGCTCTCAAAGTTTGACGCTATCAAAATAGTATTAGTTGAAGAACGAAAAAACCTTTTTGACTTTAAAAATCATCGCAAAATTGCCCTCTATATTGGAGAAAAACATCAAGTTTCTATTGAAGAAACCGATGCCGACATATTATTTATTGAATGAAAAACAAGATAAACTATGAATGAAATTTTAATGATCACTCCGCTTCTTATTATTAGCGGCGGTATTTTACTTTCGCTTATCGTAGAAATGTTTTACAAAAAAAGCGAGATTGTTCTCCCCTGGATCTCAATAGCGCTCTTTGTCACGACCGCATATTACTCACTCCTTACTTCATATCAAGAGGGAATCGTTTTTAGTTCAATGCTTGCTGTCGGTGGACTTACGCATCTTTTTTATTTCATTTTTAATTTTGGCGCCGCAATTGTAGTGCTGCTCTCAATTGATCATATTAAAAAAGTTGGGATTTATTTTGGCGAGTTTTATATCCTGATGCAGTCGGCTGTTTTAGGAATGATGCTGCTCGCAAGCGCAAAAGATTTGGTAATCGTTTTCATCGGTCTTGAACAAATGTCTGTTTGTTTTTACATCCTCACCGGGTTCAATAGAAAAAGTTCATCTTCAAATGAAGCGGCTTTAAAATATTTTTTACTCGGCGCTTTTGCAAGCGGATTTGTGGTTTATGGAATGGCGCTTATTTACGGTTCCGTTGGCTCTCTCTCTGTTTCTGCACTTTCTTTTTATTTACTGAATGGAACACCGAATATAATTTTTGTGGTAGGACTTTTACTTTTCATCATTGGATTTTCATTCAAGATTGCAGCAGTTCCGTTTCACATGTGGGTTCCCGATGTTTATCAAGGTGCGCCAACAACGGTTACAGCCTTGATGTCAACCGGTGGAAAGGCGGCGGCGTTCAGCGCATTGTTAGTAGTTCTGATTCCGGTTTTTGCAAATCTCGAAAAAAATATTTTTATTCCGTTTCTGTCTGCGCTTGCCGTGCTGACTATGCTGTACGGCGCAATTGTTGCGCTCTCCCAGACTGATTTAAAAAGAATGTTAGCGTATTCTTCCATTGCACACGCCGGTTATATGATTGTTGGTTTAGCTTCCGCAAATCAAGACGGAGCAACCGGGATCGTTTTTTATCTTGCGGCTTATACGTTTATGAACTTAGGTGCGTTCGGTGTTCTTTCAATGATTGAATCGAAAGATAATTTGCAAGTTGATTTACAGAGCTATACAGGGTTAGCCGCCAGGTATCCTTTACTTGCAGCTCTGATGTCCATTTTTATGTTTTCACTCGCAGGCGTTCCGCCGTTTGCCGGATTCTTTGGAAAATATTTTGTTTTTGTTTCTGCAATTGAGGCAAACTTAACGTGGCTTGCAATAATCGGCGTTCTTTCAAGTGCAATCAGTGCGTATTTTTATTTACGCGTTGTTGTGGTAATGTATTTCAAATCAACCGGTACACCGATTGAAGTTGAACCTTCTTATCAAGCATTGCTCGGAATTTTTATTTCGGCGTTGTTGGTTATCGTGATGGGAGTTTTTCCTAATTCAATCATTCAGCTTATTAGTTTTTTTGTTGGTTAATTTGTTAGTCATTAGTTATTAGTCATTAGTTATTAGTCAAGGGTCATTTGTTTTTATTCTGATTATTGACCATTGACCAATGACCAATGACTACATAAGAGAGATTTTATGATTCCATTATTTACAAATGAACAGGTTAGAGCAGTTGATAGCTTTGCTAGTGAACAACTGAATTTCCCTTCGCTCCTCTTGATGGAAAATGCCGCCTCAAGCCTTCTCAAAATTATTTCCGAAAAAGGTTTCCTAAATTCAGTTCCAACTACTGTGGGAATTTTATGCGGCAAAGGGAATAACGGCGGTGATGGATTTGCTCTTGCAAGAAAAATTGCTTTTGCAGGTCACAAAGTAATCGTGCTTCACCTTTCGGATGCAAATGATTTTTCTCCTGACACTAAAAAAAACTTTGAACTTTTACTTTCATCTGTCCCACTTTATAAAAATATTTCCGTAAAGAAAATTACAAAAGTGCAAGACTTAAAAATTCTTCATTCTTGTGATATTATTGTAGATGCGTTGCTTGGAAGCGGTGCGACCGGTGAATTACAAGGGTTCCTGAAAGATGTTATTGAAAAAGTGAATCTTTTTCATTGTAAAAGAATTGCAATAGATGTTCCGACCGGCTTAAATGCAGATACCGGTTCCGGTGAAACGATTTTCAAATCAGACTTAACCATCACGCTCGGAGAATTAAAACGAGGATTATTTTTCGGAGATGGTTATGCTGCTTCCGGCGTTGTTGAAAAAGGAAGTATTGGTTTAGGTGATAAATTTTTTGCAGGACAGATAGCGGAAGATTTTCTAATCGAAAGAAAAGATGTTAAATCTTTTATTCCTTTAAAAGAAAAAAACTTACACAAGTACACAGCCGGGAAAGTTTTTCTTATTGCCGGATCAAAAGAATATGGCGGAGCTGCGGTGCTTACATCAAGTGCGGCGTTCAAATCCGGCGCGGGCGCAGTGATTCTCGCAATTCCAAACTCATTACAAAAAATATTATTGCAAAAGCGACCGGAAGTTGTAAACAAGTTTTATGGTGATAGAAACACAGAATATTTATCTGCGGCATCATATTCATCATTAAAAGAAAAAATTCTTTGGGCTAATGCTCTTGCTCTCGGACCTGGAATCGGAAGACACGATGAAACAATGGAGTTTGTTCGTTTGCTTTTAAAAAAGCATCCAGACAAAAAAATTAATATTGATGCTGACGCTCTTTATGCTTTAAGCAAAAAAGAGTATAAAAATTTTCAACTAAAAAATGCCGTACTTACTCCACATCTTGGAGAATTTGCCGTGTTGATAGATGTTGAAAGAGGTTTGGTGGAAAAAGATTTACTTTTTTACGGCAAAGAGTTCGTGAAAGAGACTAAATCAATATTGGTTTTAAAAGGTCCGCGAACAATTATTTTTACTGCCGAAGGGAAAGCGGTTATAAATCCAACCGGTAATGAAGGGCTTGCTAAATTTGGAAGCGGAGATGTTTTAACCGGAATGATTGCGAGTCTTCTCGCACAAATCAAGAATGTTCAACGGGCTGTATTAAGCGCTGTTTATTTTCATGGGCTGGCGGCGGATCAACTAAAAAAAGAAAAATCCGCTTACGGATTCACCGCAAGTGAAGTAGCCAATCAAATTCCTTTTACTTTGAAAGAACTAAATAATGCTTTATAACTTTTTTGAAAGAAATAAATTTCTTTCTGTTTATGCACCTCTAATTTTGTACTGGATAATCCTTTTTATCGCAACTACCTTACCGGCAGCCCAGATACCTAAAACCGGGATTAATGACAAAATTGAACATTTGCTTGGTTACTTCATGCTAACTTTTTTATTAAGCAACGCTCTTTTTTTTCAAAATAAAAACAAGACAGGTAAAAGATTCCCGATTATTGCCGCCCTGGTTATCGCTGCATTTTATGGCATGGTGGATGAGGGGCATCAATATTTTATTCCTGGAAGGTTGTGTGATTTCTATGATTGGACTGCCGATGTAACCGGAGCGCTTGCTGCAGGAGTCAGTTACTTTGTCATCAAAAAATATTTTCAATCTCGATGGCTGCCGGGACAAAAAACAAGTCTTGAGAATTAAGAAAACCGGGCTTTTATTAAATAACTCACGTTACGCAAAAGTGAGAAATTATATTGTAAATCGAAGCGAAGCTTCGATAAAATGCTTGTTTTTTACGAAGCTACCGCTTCGTATTACA
>MNVA01000040.1 GCA_001871325.1 Ignavibacteria bacterium CG1_02_37_35 | reverse complement strand
ATGAATAACCGGAAGCTAAAAGTCAGAGGGCGCTTCAAAGCTACCATCTTTGCCTTTGCCGTTGGGATAAGTGTGAACTTTGGAAGGATCTATCGGTATCTTAAAGCAAAAGAAGTAGAACCGGTGGCTTCAACCGCATAGAAACAGAGCAAGAAGAGTGTTGTTTTGGTCAATATATCAAAGAACAGATTTAATAAATGTAAAAAATCAAATAAAAAAATATTACACAACATTTTTTGGACTTATTAGCCAATAAAAAATTTAATCAACAGTTTTTTTCAACACTAAAACTAAAAAAGCATTACTTAATGAAATTAGCTTTTTAGAGTGGACTCATTGTTTGAATAATTTTGAATAGCTGAGAATCGGTAAGAAACTTGGCGGTTATTTGTGCCGCTTCAAAGATGATTGGATAAAAACAATTATTGAGGACTTATGTTATGAAAAATAATTATTCGTTTAAAGGATTACTACTAGTAATCCTACTTACCTTTTATTCCCAAGTTTATTCACAGAGTTTTGAAATAACCCACTACAATTTGCAGTTTGAAATAATGCCCGTTGAGCATAAATTAATTGCAGAGGCTGAAGTATCAATTAAATCCTCAAATAAAAATTTTGCAGAAAAATTGGAACTCTTTTTAAGTTGTGATAGCATCAGTTCGGTGAAAGATTACAATGGAAATGACCTGACATTTTCAAAAGAAGGTAGCAAAGTGATTATTTCGCTTAAACATACTTCAGGTGATAGGACAGTTATAAAGCTTAAATATGAAGGAATATTTCTCGGATGGGTCTCAAACAGAATTGACATTAAAAGTTCCTGGCTGCTTTTCGAATCATATTTTTATCCCCGTACAAGTACTGAATTTAAGAACAACAATTTTTCATTCAACTTAAAAATAACGGTTCCCGATAGTCTGGATGTTGTTTGCTCAGGTGAATTAGAAAAAATGGAGACAGCCAAGAGCAAGCGTTCCTTTTATTATTGTTCAAAAAAAAACGAGGCACTTATAAGCATCAGCACAGCTGTTTACAAAATTAAAGAATACGATAATAAGGGAATGAAAATTACCAGCTACCTCTTCCCGGAACATCAAACCCAAAGTGATACTCTTGTGAAAATATTTAGCAAGGTACTTAATTATTATCAAAAGAAATTCGGGCAATATCCTTTCAGTGACTTTAAAATTGTTGAAACAGAAAGACGTGGCGGTTATGCACCACCCGGACAATTCCTACTAAGTTCTCAGCTAATAGATAATCTTGATGATATAGGAATTTTTACAATTGTTCACGAAGTTGCTCATCAATGGTTTCCACATAGTAAAATGTTTTTCCCGGATTATTTTTTAAACGAATCTTTTGCTCAATATGCAGCTTTTGCATATTCGGACTTTATTGGAATTACTCAAAAAGAAAATAACAGCTTGAAGAAAAAAATTCTTTTTATGGATTTCGGTCTTGACGGTACTTACAATGAATTAGAAAGAGTAAAAGATCATATCGTTTATGAGGAAAAACCACTCTCGGATATTTCTCTTGCTGATGGTCGATTATATCAATGGGCTGCATATTACAAAGGATTTTATTTCTTAAGAAGTCTTGCAACTGAAGTTGGCAGAGACACCTTTGATCTGGTAATTAGAAAAATAATAGAAGACAAAAATCTTAATCCTATTTCCGCAGATGAGTTTGTAAATTCATTAGAAAAGATGAGCGGTAAAAAGCTAAAATATCAAATTACCGATTGGCTCAATACCAATAAAACTTTGGATTATGAATTATCGGATTTCTCCAGTGTAAAACTGCCAAATGGAGATTATAAGACAACGATTTATATAAAGAATCGTGGTGAAATAACCGTCCCGTTTGAAATTTTGGCAACATCAAAAAGCGGTGAAAAGTTTACCGGGAAAGTAAATGATTTCGTTAGCAATGGTGCTTCATTTGAATTTATTACACCAGAAGAAGTAATGAAAACCGAAATTGATCCGGATTGGTATCTTTTGGACGCCGATAGAACAAATAATTATTATCCGCGCAAAAATAAAATATCGTTTCTCTATTCAAATTATAGCGTAACCGGAGATCAATATTTCTATTATCCTTCTTTTACCTTTGGACAAAGAGATAAAGTTAGATTGGGTTTGTGGGCTACAAATATTTACCCGGTTCTTCCAGAAATGCTCAAAAGAAACATTGTTCCGGTAGAATGGAGAGCCGGTTTGTTTTATGGTTTTGGTACAAAAAGAATTGGTTATAAACTTGACCTTAAAACTATCATCAGCGTGCCTTCTTACAGATGGGAAGCCGGATTGAATCTGAGTAACTTTAGAGGAAGTGAAAATTATAGCGCATTTATAAATTACAATTTTGAAAAGGATGAAAACCACTTTAAGCATAACATAGTAAACGTTTCTATTAACCGTGATCAAATTTATGATATAGCTTATTATGATTCAAAAGATTATGAAAAAGGATCGAATAGTACTTTATTATTTGACTGGGATAGATTACTTAACAAAGAGAAAGAACACTTTAATATTAAAATTGGACAAAGGGTATTCGGGAGTAACTATCCCTATTCAAAGATAACTATGGAACTTGAAAATTTATTCCCGGTTCTAAATCGTTGGTTTCATTTTAGAATTTTCGGTGGAATTGTGAGAGGTAATTCACCACAACAAGAAGCTGTTTATTTATCCGGCAGTGTAAGACCGACAAGTTTTGCCTATTGGTTCGTTGATCCGGATACTAAAATATCAACACAAGAAAATTTACATACAAAAGGAGATGCAAATTTAAGAGGGTATCTTGGTCAACACCTTAAAGGCAAAAATGGTGTCGGGGTAAATTTTGAAATACCTGTTCCCGGTTTGAGTATGATAAATTTGTTTAGTGATATTGGAAATGTTTGGGATAAAAAATTCGGAATATTGAAATATGGTTTCGGACTTGGGTTCGATTTGAAATATATCAGAATAGATTTTCCTTTTTACATCAATAAACCAATGAAGAATGAGAAAGCCTTTGCTTTTAGATGGTTGTTGGAGCTTTCGTTCTAAGAATTTTTCTTAAATATTAATCCGAGTAAAACAATTGCCCATTATTACGGCGAAAGTAACGAACTGTTGATATATGATGCGTAGCAATCGGAAAAAAAATGAAATTTAGATAGTTAGTAAAAATATTCTCTGTAAAACGGACAGAATATTTTCATGAAAAAGAATATCGAATATTGAACAAGGAATAATGAATGAAGAAGTTATCTCCAAACTTAATGCCGGACAAGACACATACTTCATCATTCGTTGTTCAATATTCGATATTCAATTTCAAAAATATTGTTCTACCAATTATTACAATCGTACAAATCTGATAGTGGAAATAACTGTTTAATATTAATTCACTCTTAAAATTACCACTCTTCTATTTTTCGTTCTTCCCTCTTCCGTCCTGTTATCGGCAACAGGGTAGTCGAAACCCATTCCACGAACGGTGAAACGGTTTCTATTAATCCCTTTTGAGACTAAATAACTGACAACTGAATTAGCTCGTTTTAAGGAAAGCGCCTTGTTTTTATTTGCGGAGCCGGTATTGTCGGTATGTCCTTCAACCAACCATTTGGAAGTTTTTTCTTCCAACATTGTTTTTGCAATATTGTCGAGATCTCCATAAGCGCCCGGTAATAAGACAGAACTCCCGACTCCGAACGAAGCTGCCGCGCTTAAAACTACTTCTTTGATTACCGGAACTTCTTTTATAATTTCTATTTTTTTGATCGGGCAGCCGGATTCATCTACCTGCTCCCTCTTTGGTGTATTCGGACATTTATCAAGATAATCGGGAACCGAATCACCGTCGCTATCAAGCGGACAACCGAATTTATCAACTTGAACCCCTAATGGAGTATTCGCGCATTTATCAAGATAATCGGGAATACCATCGTTATCTGCATCTAACGGGCAGCCGAATTCATCAACCATAACTCCTTTTGGTGTATTGGGACAAATATCAATATAGTCTGCGATACCGTCGTTATCTGAATCAAGTGGACAACCTTTTTTATCAACTTTTACTTTTTCAGGGGTGTCGGGGCATTTGTCTATATAATCCGGCACTCCGTCTTTATCCTCATCCATCGGGCAGCCGAATTGATCAACTTTAATTTTGCTTGGCGTATTCGGGCACATATCTTTTGAATCTACAATTCCGTCTTCATCGGAATCTTGTTCGCCGAAAAAAGCAAATGAGAACCCGGCGGCTCCAACAAGGAAAGCATCTTTGCTCGTTCCATAAAGTTTGTCATCGAGGTAATCATTGGGGCTTAGTTGAATACCGCTGCTGAAATTCATGGTAAGATTATCGGTTAAAAGAATTCTCATTCCAAATTCAGCATTATAATCAAGCTCGTTTTTTTTGTAAACGAATTTGTTAAGGGTTTTCCCGTCATCACCTTTGGGGCTAAACCAAGTATAAGTTGCGCCCGCAAAAATGTATGGAAAAACTGCTTCGCCTAAAGATAAAGTATAAACAATTCCTCCGCCCGCCAATTTTAAATCTGTCCGGTATTCATAAGGCACAGCGGATTTATCTTTTCCTTTCAAGTATCCAGCGCCACCGTAAACACGGAATCCAAAAGAACTTTTTGAGTATGTCGGAAGGAAATATTCGATCATCCCTTTCCCGAGAAAGTCGAGAGAAAAATCTTTGTAATCGGTTAATCCGTAAGTAGCTCCGCCTTCCATTGTAAATACCAGCGTACCTGTAAATGGGTGATAAACTTTGTTCCGCATCAACTGCGAATAGAATGTTTGGCTGAATCCGATTATGAAAACCAGAAGAAAAAATATTTTACGAAACATACGTTCTCCTAAAATAGTAAGTTAAAAACCTCTTTTTAAAACTTTTTCAAGATCAGCTTGAATCATCACTTTGACTAAATCTTCAAACTTTGTCTTCGCTTTCCAACCTAAAACTTTTTCAGCTTTTGTCGGATCTCCGATAAGCAAATCAACTTCTGTCGGACGATAATAATTAGGATCAACCTTAATGATGGTTTGCCCAATCTTTAAATCATTTGTTAATTGATATTGAAATATTTGCGATGCTGTATTTACAAGTTGAGCGGCTTTGGAGAGATCAATCTTGCTGATAATTCCCTTTTCATTTTCCGCTTTACCTTGCCAATCTATTTCGATACCAAGCTCAATAAAAGTTGATTCAACAAATTCTTTTATGGTATGCGTTTCTCCTGTTGCAAGGACAAAATCTTCAGCTTTGTTATGATTCAAGATTCGCCACATCCCTTCACAGTATTCAGGCGCGAAACCCCAATCTCGTTTTGAATGTATATTACCAAGTGAAAGCGTTTGCTGCAGACCTGCAGCAATGCGCGAAGCCGCACGCGTAATTTTTCTTGTAACAAATGTTTCTCCCCGTTTTGGAGATTCATGGTTGAACAAAATTCCGTTGCATGCAAAAAGATTATACGCCTCGCGGTAATTTACAATTATCCAATAACCATAAAGCTTTGCAACTCCGTATGGAGAACGGGGATAAAAAGGAGTCTTTTCCGATTGTGGAATTTCCTGCACTTTTCCGAACAACTCACTTGTTGATGCTTGATAAAATCTTACTTCGCGTAAACCAACTTCGCGTATTGCATCCAAAAATCGAAGCGTACCGAGCGCATCAACTTGTCCGGTATAATCCGGAATTTCAAACGAGACTTTAACGTGACTTTGCGCCGCCAAATTGTAAATTTCATCCGGTTCGATTTGTTCTAATAAACGATTGAGATTACTCGTATCAACTAAATCTCCGTAATGGAGAAATAATTTTTTGTTCATTATTTCGCGGTTGTTGTAAAGATGGTCAATCCTTCCCGTATTGAACGAACTGCTTCTGCGGATAATTCCGTGAACTTCGTAACCTTTATCAAGAAGAATTTCAGTTAAGTAACTTCCGTCTTGTCCGGTAATACCTGTAATAAGAGCTTTTTTTGCCATTCCTAATTCCTAATTTTTAATTCCTAATTGATTTACAAACCATTCGTAAGTTTTCTTTATTCCTTCTTCAAGCGAAGTTTTATGATTCCATCCAAGATTGTGTAGAAGGGAAACATCCAATAATTTTCTCGGAGTTCCATCGGGTTTGGTTGAATCATAAACAATCTCTCCCGTAAAACCAACAATCTTTTTAATAAGTTCTGCTAACTGCGCAATAGTTTGATCTACCCCGGTACCGATGTTAATATGTGTCAATCCTTGTTCATACAAGTCTCTCGCTTCGATTTTTTCCATGAGATAAAAGATGGCATCAGCTAAATCATCAACATACATAAATTCGCGTAACGGTTTTCCGGTTCCCCAAAGTTCAACGGTTGGTTTTCCTCCGGTTTTTGCCTCGTGGAATTTCCTCACTAAAGCGGGAAGAACGTGTGAAGTTTCCAGATTGAAATTGTCGTAATATCCAAAAAGATTTGTCGGCATTACCGAAAAGAAATTTGCACCGTATTGGCGGTAATAACTTTCGCATAATTTTATTCCGGCGATTTTTGCAATGGCGTATGGCTCGTTCGTCTGTTCCAATAAACCGGTTAAAAGATATTCTTCTTTTAAAGGCTGCGGTGCAAGCTTTGGATAGATACACGAACTTCCGAGGAAAATTAATTTCTCAACATTATTTTTATGTGCAGCGTGAATAATATTCGCTTCGACCATCAGGTTTTCATAAATGAACTGAGCGCGGTAGGTATTGTTTGCAACTATTCCACCTACTTTTGCGGCTGCGACAATTACAAGTTCCGGTTTTTCTTTTTCGAAAAACTCTTCAACATTTGTTTGCCGGATTAAATCTAACTCAGCATAACTCCTTGTAACAATATTTTTATACCCGGCTTCAGTTAATCTCCGGTGAATTGCAGAACCGACCATACCGTTATGACCGGCGAGATAAATTTTTTTTCCGCTCAGTTGAGACAATAGAAACTCCAAGAAATGTTTTTCATATAAATTTTATCTAACACATACGGAAAATAAGAAAAAAGAAGGATAAGACAATTGGTCAGTTCTCAGTAATCAGTGGTCAGTTTTCAGTAGAGCCTTGCCGCGGCAAGGCTTTACATCTTCAATCTCACTTAAAGTTTAGGTCATATGACCACAGGAGACTAATTTTATTTAACAAATTTAGAGGTCTCCTATGGATAAAATTAAAAATAACGACTCTTACGGTCTTAAGCGTCTTGAGTCTAAAAATGCTAAGAATGCTATCATCCAAAAACTTTCTCAGGATTTTAACCTGACTCCTATTATTGCTGAAGCTTTCTATCAGCAAGTTTCTGTTTATTTTTCTGAACATTCTAATATCTCTCTTTCTTCCGGTGAAGTTTCCTACGAAGCTGTTTGTTCAACTGAACCGGCTGGCAAGCACATCCGGCTTACTCGTAAAGTCACCTGTCGTCTTAAACTTATGGACATCAATTCTGATTTTGATGCCCTGGCTAACTTTGGGCTTGCTGGTATGAGACGACTTCGCATTGAACGTCTTACCCGTCAAGCCTATGATCAAGGTGCTTTGCTTACTTATGAAGATATTGCTCTGCTGCTTACTACTTCTCCTGCTACTGTTAAACGTGATGTTTTCTTCCTTCGTAAAGATGGTAAGTTTATTATGACAAGAGGCACCAAGCTTGATATGGGTCCGGGGCTTTCTCATAAATCTATTATCCTTGATCTTTATTTTAAGGGTTACTCCTTTACTGATATTGAGCTTAAAACCAATCACTCCGAGACTTCTGTTAAACGTTATCTTGCTGATTTTATTCAGGTTGCTACTCTCTACAAACAAAACTTCTCTCAGCAGCAAATTCGTCTTATTGCTCAAAAGTCTGATCGTCTTGTTAGAGAATACATTCAACTTTATGATATTTACTACAAGCTTGATAATAAACGCTTGCTTGAGCTTATCTCACCTGAACCTGCTGATGTTAATCAGGCTAAAAAAAAATCAGTGCCTTCTTCTGGCAGAGGAGGTAAAAACAATGAGTAAACCATTAACTAAAGAACAAATTCAAATAAAGAAGTTCCGTAGGCTATCTGATAAATCTCTTGAACAGCATCTGCTTTATCGTTTCCTTAATAACTATGGCTACGATAAAGGGGAGGTTACGGCTAAGGCTATCATCAACGATATCCTTCAGCTTATTGATCATTACTTCCTTGTTTCTTCTATTGATGATGATCTTCACCACATTAACTACGGACAGCTTGTCTGGATGGCTGTGCCTGTTGATGAGTTCCCTCAAAGAAGTAAATCCATTGCAAGAACACGGCTTAAACCCGTTGTGCTTTCTTTTATTAACGATGAAGACATCTCGCACATTGCTCACGGCTTTGATTCTAAATCTCTCCGTAAAAACAGACTTACTCGTTGGGTCGATCAAGCCTTCGACCAAGGCGCTTTACTCACTCAGCTTGATCTTGCCATTCTGCTTGGTGTCTGTGATGCTGTCGTTAGTCAATATGTTCAGGAAATTCAGTCCGAAGGTCATCTTCTGCCTACAAGAGGCAACATTCACGATCTATCTGGAGCCATCACTCACAAAAGAGAAATCATTACTCTTTATCTGCAAGGTTATCTTACTCCTGATATTGCTCTGAAGACTAATCACTCTAAAGAAGCTGTTGATCGTTACATCAAAGACTATCACAGAGTTGAAATTCTCTGGTCTCACGATATCAAAGACCCGGATAAGATTTCGCATCTTGCCAGGTTATCTAAGCGTGTCGTGCAACAGTATATTGATCTTTTGCCAGTTAAATTCAAAAACAGCTTGTCAAAGAACAATGAAAATTCTGATTGAATTTTACTTTTACTTTATTATTTTAAGGGAAACGATTTGTTTTTTCGTTTCCCTTATTAATGATTTTTTCTCTTTTTCTTACTTAACTTGTTCTCTTTTAATTACTTATGACCTCCTGTGGTCATTTGATACTATTTCAATACAACCATCTTTCGAGTTTGCGAGAAATCATCTGTTCTTAATTGATAGAAATAAATCCCGC
>MNVA01000018.1 GCA_001871325.1 Ignavibacteria bacterium CG1_02_37_35 | reverse complement strand
AAAATGCACGATAATGGTCTTGTCTTTGCGGTTTATCTCATAGGGGCACCTCTAAAATCTTGCTAAGAAACCTTCAAGGTTTTTATTTTAGCTAAGTTCGATAAAATTTTAACATAACAAAATATGGTAAAGATAAACCTTGAAGGTTTTTAGAGATGCCCATAGATAATTCTATAAGAGCCGTCACGAAGTTTAAAGAGTCCGGAAAGTTCGCCTTTGAGAGGAAATAACCTGGTTAATTCAAGATTAGCGGATAACCATTGGATGTGATCGACCAAACGTTTTGCAGTAAGTTTGTCGATTTTGCTCAGGTCTTTGATTGCAGACTTAAGGAAAGAAACGATGTACAAAATTTATCCGAGACCGAGTTGTTTCATTGCAGAGGATAAATCTACACCTCGATCACCCTTTGAAGTAGCCTTTTTTTGGCGAACAAGTCTCTTTCTTAATTGATCTTTAATGATGAGTCCTTCATCAGGGTCACCATAAAGTTCAACAAGTTTTTGTTCGACAACATTAGAAAGAATTTTGGTGAATTCTTTCTTAGTCATTTGAGCTAAAGTTGAGGTAGCCATATTATTGTTCCTTTCTATAACAATAATAAGTAATCTTACGAAGAATATCAATATAGCTTTTGCCGCCCAACCTCTTTAATCCTCAAGATTTATCAGCCTTTGGCTAAGGTGGGCTGAACCCATAGAGTGTGGTAAACAAGAGAAAAATAAAATTTCCCGTCGCTCAAACTCAAAAAATTCTGCCACTTTCTTCTTCAATTCATCCGTTGCATTTTTTATTTCCTTGCAAGGAAAACATTGTTTTTATAAGTTGCCGATGAAAGGAAAAGGTTTTTAAGATGCAACAAAGATATCAAGCTGTTATTACAGGTAATACTATTCGCTGGATCGTTCCTCCTCCGGTTGAGTTGGAAGAAGGAAAAGAAATATCGGTTGAAGTTACAATTAAGTCCGAGGATAAGACTTCGATGGATCGTGGAAACGCTATGTACAATGCATTATCGAAATTGTCAAAAATTAAAGGGGTTTTGTCTGCTATCGAAAATCCTTCTGAATGGCAGCGTGAAATCCGCAAGGATAAAGAGTTGATTCGATAGTTATGGGGTATTTATTAGACAGCAATATCATCATCTATGCCTCAAAAGTTGAAAATGAATATGTACGCGAATTCATCAAACTAAACTCTCCTTTTGTCTCATTCGTAAGTGTTATCGAAGTGATGGGTTTCAATTTCCCAAAAATTGAAGAAAAGGAATTTCTCGAAGATTTTTTCCAAAGTGCAATAATCCATTTGATCACAAATGAAACTATTAAAAAAGCTGTCCTTCTAAAACAGAATAAAAAAATTGCTTTAGGTGATTCGATAATTGCAGCCACTGCAATTGAGAATAATTTGACTCTCGTTACTCATAATACTAAAGATTTTAATTGGATAGAAAATCTCTCAATTTTGGATCCAATAAAAGAACAATAAAGTAAAACGGAACCTCCTGCTCAATCTCTATTATTTCTGTGCTATCCCATCTTAAAAAACCCTTCCACTTTCTTCTTCAATTCATCCGTTGCATTTTTGTGGAAGAACTCGTTTTGCTCTACGTAATAATCGTAGTCGCTGCTCCATGTGGAAATATTTTCGGTTACTTCTTTTATCGCGTTTGTAATAAAATAAATTTCTTCATTCGTCATTGTGGGATGTAAAGATAGGCGCACCCAGCCCGGTTTTTCGGAAAGATCACCATGAGAAATTTGCTCCGTAATTTGCTGCGACTGCACCGGACAAACGTGCAGCAGATAATGTCCATACGTTCCCGCGCAGGAGCAACCACCCCGGACTTGAATTCCATACCGATCATTTAAAAGTTTAACAATTAAATTGTAATGAATTCCATCAACATAAAAAGAGATTGCGCCAAGCCGGTGATCAATATTTTCAGCAAGAAGATGGAGCTTCGGGATCTTTCTAAATTCTTCAAAAACAATTTTTACAAGTTCCTCTTCCCTACTTAAAATGTTTTCAACACCCATTTCTTCTTTCAACTTTATTGCAAGCGCAGCGCGTATTGTTTGAAGAAAGGGTGGCGTTCCGCCGTCTTCGCGTAATTCAATACTTGAAACAAATTTGTGTTGTCCCCAGGGATTAGTCCAATCCACCGTTCCGCCGCCCGGATCATCGGGAATTTTATTCTTATAAAGTTTAGAATTAAAAATCAGAATCCCGGCTGTGCCCGGCCCACCAAGAAATTTGTGTGGTGAAAAGAAAATCGCATCAAGTTTTCCCTCTTCATTTGCCGGATGCATGTTAATATTAACATACGGTGCTGCGCAGGCAAAATCAACAAAACAAAATCCGCCGTAAGCGTGCATCAGCTTTGCAAGTTGATGATAGGGCGTTTGAACTCCCGTTACATTTGAAGCTGCGGTAAATGAACCGATGATCAATTTTCTATCTTTATAAATTTCCAGCATGTCTTCCAGATTTTCGAGATCAACAAGCCCTTCCTCGTTAGGCGGAAGAATTACAACATCGGCAATGGTTTCAAGCCAGGAAGTCTGATTTGAATGATGTTCCATGTGGGTGATAAAAACTACCGGTTTTAATTCTTCAGGAAGAGTGAAAAAATCTTTTAACTGCTCTGAAACACGCAAACCAAGAATTCGCTGAAATTTATTCACCACTCCCGTCATTCCGGAACCGGCGCAAAGAATGATATCGTCCTTATTCGCATTGACATGCTGCTTAATAATTTCTTTTGCGTGATGATAAGCCGCAGTCATCGCAGTTCCGGTTTCACTTGCTTCGGAATGAGTATTGCCAACAAGCGGTCCAAATTGATTTGTAATTTTATCTTCAATCGGTTTGTACAATCTGCCGCTGGCAATCCAATCCGCGTAAAGTAATTTCTGTTCGCCGAAAGGAGAAAGAAATGTTTGATCGTACCCGATAGTTTGTTCGCGAAAAGGGGCGAAATATTTCTCTAAATCCATGAAACCTTTATGTATCTTTTATTGTTTAAAACTTTAGAAGTAAAATATCAGAATTCTACTGGAAGAAAAAATCCTTTTTACTTCTCAACGGACATACCAACCCTATTATTTGTGATATAGTTGGCAATTAGAATCAGAACAATAAGCTATTTTACATACAGAAAATTAAGAAAGAAAAATGAACAACTATCATAAATGGACTATTAAAGACGGCGATTACATCCGGGATGAAGCAAATATCTCCATTGCGCGTCCCGAAAACTTAGTAAAACGATTTAAAGGATTTGCTTTCAGCATACTTTGGAAAGTTGCGCTAATTACTTTAGCCACTATTATCTTCATAAAAATGATTTAATTCACCTCCCCCTTTTCGTTCCCACCAACTTTTTTCCTATTTTCGCTTATCAAAAAATTTTAACTGCTTATGAGCTTTTTAATAGGAATTGACGGCGGCGGCACAAAAACACACGCCGTTCTAACTGATCTTCAGGGGGAAAAACTATTCGAGTGTTTTGCCGGACCATCTAATTTTTTAATTCTGGGCACGGCAAAAGTCTCTGAAACCATTTTGGAATTAATTGATTCATGCAGCAATTATCTTAACTTTTCGTACGGAGATATTTCGGCAGTTCTCCTTGGAACTACCGGAGCCGGAAGAAGAAGTGATGCCGGACTGCTCGAAAATGATTTCCAATCTTTTCTTCAAAAAAAAAATATTTCCATTAAAAATTTCCGCGTAGAAAGTGATGCTAGAATTGCTCTCGAAGGTGCCTTTAGCGGAAAGCCCGGCAGCATTTTAATTGCCGGCACCGGATCAATTATGTTCGGAAAAGATAAAGCAGGGAACGTTCATCGAGTCGGCGGATTCGGAAGATTTATCGGAGATGAGGGTAGCGGGTATTCAATTGGGAAGAAAGCGCTTACTGCAATTGCTAAAAGTTTTGACGGGAGAGGTGAGAAAACAATTCTCTCGGAATTGATCAGCGAAAATTTCGGCATCTCTTCATCCGAAAAATTAATAACTGAAGTTTATAAAAATAATTTTGATATTGCATCGCCGACACCACTTGTATTGTTGGCTGCGGAAATTGGAGATAAAACCGCCGTTGAAATTATTGACTCGGAGACGGATGAATTGATCCTCCACATCATCGCCATGAATAAAATGATATGTGAAGAAGTGATGTCAATTGCTTTTATTGGTGGGATCCTGAGCAGTAAAAACTTTTATTCAGACTTATTCACAAAAAAAATAAAAGAACAGATTCCTAATTGCCGGGTTAAACCTCCCGATTATCCCCCGGAATACGGAGCAGTTTTAATGGCACAAGAATATTTAAAAACTAACTAAGGTCAGTATGGCATTCTCAAAAGTTGAATCACGAAACCCCTGGTCATGGATTCCCACGCTCTATTTTGCTGAAGGCGTTCCCTATATTTTAGTTAACACGGTCTCAGTAATTCTTTACAAACGAATGGGTGTGGATAATGCTCAAATCGCTTTTTGGACCAGCCTGCTTTATCTTCCGTGGGTTTTGAAAATGCTTTGGGGACCGTTGGTTGATCTTTATTCCACAAAAAGGAATTGGATACTTCTCACGCAAATTACTCTGGCGGGATGTTTTGGATTTACCGCTTTTGCTCTCCACTTGCCAAATTATTTTATCGTGTCACTCTTTGCTTTTATTATCGCCGCCTTTGTTTCTGCAACGCATGATATTTCGGCTGACGGTTTTTATATGCTGGCGCTCTCCAAGGAAGATCAAGCGCTCTTTGTAGGCATTCGCTCGGTGTTCTATCGTGTTGCCATGATCTTCGGCTCCGGATTTTTAGTTTATTTTGCGGGTCAATTGGAAAATTCTTTAGGTGATATTCCGCTTAGTTGGACTATCGTCTTTGCTTTCTCAGGTGCAATTTTTTTATTAATCTTCTTATTCCACAAGTTCATTCTTCCCTATCCTTCGGTAGATAATAAAAGAACCCCGAAAGAGATTTCCGAAGGCGCTCCATTTATCAAAATTTTCAAAGAATATTTTAAACAAAAAGGCATTTACGGTATTATCTTTTTTATTTTATTCTACCGTTTCGGTGAGGCGATGCTCGTAAAATTAGCTTCACCGTTTCTCCTCGATAACCATGCAGCCGGTGGGCTTGGTCTTTCAACTTCGGAAGTTGGTATTGTGTATGGAACAGTAGGAGTATTAAGTTTAATTTTCGGCGGAATTCTCGGCGGCTGGATAATTTCCAAATACGGACTGAAAAGATGTATCTGGCCAATGGCTATTATTTTAAATGTTCCTCACGCAGCTTATCTCTACATGGCGATAGCACAGCCACCGGTCTATCTCGCTTACCCGTTAGTTGCAATTGAACAATTTGGATACGGCTTAGGTTTTACCGCTTTCATGGTTTACTTGATGTATATTTCTCGCGGGATTTACAAAACTTCTCATTACGCAATATCAACCGGTATTATGGCGCTCGGGATGATGATTCCCGGTCTGGTAAGCGGATACATTCAGCAAGCTGTTGGATATAAAATATTTTTTGTCATCGTGATACTTATGGCTGTTCCGGGACTTCTTTCGCTTCTCTTTATCCCTACAATCGAAGAAGAAAAAAATGAAACTATCGCGTAAGAAAAACAGATTTATTCGAGTTGTTTTGCTTGTACTAACCCTTGCGATTTTTTTTGCCGGAACCTCCTTCACTTTTAAGACACATCTTTTTTCAAAAGGCATTTCTCTCGATTCACTCTACAAAATTAGTGATGTTTCTCTTTTTTCTTTAAAAGATGATTGGGTCGAAAAAACTCTTTCTGGAATGACGATTGAAGAAAAAGCCGGGCAGATTATTTTCCCGGCAATAAGCAGCAGATTTTATACTGAAGAAGATACTATTTTTCAGAAAATTCTTCATTATGTAAATGATGTGAAAGTCGGCGGGTTTATTGTTTATCAAAATGAAGTTTACGCACAAGCCGTCCTTCTAAATGAACTGCAAAAAATTTCAAAACATCCTTTGTTGATTAGCGCCGACTATGAAAACGGGGTTTCTTTTCGTGCCAAAGGCGGAACGATTTTCCCTTCGAACATGGCGCTCGGAGCCGCTAATAATGAGGCTCTCACGCACCAGATGGGGGAAATCATTGCACGGGAAAGCCGCGAATCGGGTGTCTTCTATAATTTTGCCCCGGTAATTGATTTGAACAATAATCCAGAAAATCCGATAATTAATGTTCGTTCATTTAGTGAAAATACTTCTACTGTTATTAAACTTGGAAACGCGATGGTTTCCGGGATGCAGGAAAATCACCTGCTTGCAACCGGAAAGCATTTCCCGGGACATGGAAATACCTCGGTTGATTCGCATAGAGATTTGCCAATTATTTCGGGAAGCAGGAAAGAACTTTTTCAGGTTGAGTTAAAACCTTTCATCAAAGAAATTGAAAACGGAATCATGTCAATTATGGTCGGGCATCTGGCTGTTCCGGCATTTGATTCCGATTCACTCCCCGCAACCTTATCAAAAAAGATTGTAACGGGTCTGCTTAAAAATGAATTAGGGTTCAAAGGACTGATCGTTACCGACGCATTAAATATGCGGGCGATAACGAATTCTTTTACTACCGCTGATGCTTCTGTTGCTGCGTTTAATGCCGGATGCGACATCCTTCTTTATCCCAAAGATGTGGATGAAGCCGCGACAGCTATTATTGAAGCTGTCCATTCGGGAATTATTTCGGAAGAGAGACTCAATGAATCCGTTAGAAAAATCTTTCTTGCAAAAAGATGGGCGGGATTATCGGAAGTGAAAACTGTCTCGATTGATAAACTCTCTTCTACGTTAAATAGCAGCGAACATCAATCAGTTGCAAGAACATTGGCAGAGGAAGCTATTACACTGGTTAAAGATGATGAACATCTCCTCCCCCTTTCTTCTAATGTTAAGAAAAAAATTCTTCATGTAACCATAATTGAAGAGAGACGCGCAGCTTCCGGCGATGAGTTTAATTCGATGATAGAACATCAATTAAAAAATATATCGTCGGTGGTCTTAACAAACAGATCAACTAAAAAAGAGTTCAATGTGGGGATAAAGGCAGTTCAAAAATCAGATGTTATTCTTCTCTCAACATACACACGCATCCGGTTAAATTCCGGGAAGATAGGATTGACGGACGCACAGAAAAAATTTGTTTCTCAGGTAATAAAATTAAAAAGACCTATGGTCTGGTTGTCTCACGGAAGTCCTTACGTATTAACCTCATTCCCGGAGATTAAAACTTTTCTCTGTAATTATGGCGATTCGGAAGTAGTAGAAGAAGCATTAGCTAAAGCCGTTTGCGGTAAAATTACCATTCAAGGGAAATTACCGGTTGCAATTCCGAACACGAATTTTAAAGCGGGAGACGGGCTGTCGGTATCCCAATCATCTTTGGTCGAAAACAATTATCGCCACATTAATTTTTCATCGGTTGATACCCTAATTGAAAAAGCGATTAGAGATTCGGCTTTTCCAGGCGCGGTAATGCTGATTGCTCAAAACGGAAGAGTATTACACAAAAAAGCATTCGGTCATTTGATCTATGATCCTCTATCCGCTCCGATGCAAACCAATACTATTTTTGATTTAGCCTCGGTTACTAAAGTAATAGCAACCACAACCGCTACAATGCTTTGTTACGATAGAGGTTTATTTAAGCTTGATGATAAAGTAGTAAAATACTTACCGAAATTCGGTAAACAGGGAAAGCAGAACATCACAATCAGAAATTTACTTTTACACAACAGCGGCTTTCCTCCATTTAAAAGATTTTTTCTAAAGTACAAAACAAGCAGCGAGGTGCTTGCGGATATCTATAACACCAAACTTGATTATAAAACGGGATTAAAAATGGTTTATTCCGATTTGGGAATAATCACCCTTGGAAAAATAATTGAAAAGGTAACTAAAAAAACTTTAGATAAATTTTGTGCTGATGAAATATTTCTTCCGCTTGGGATGACTGAAACATTTTTCAATCCGCCAAAAGAATTTAAAGATAGATGCGCCCCTACTGAAAATGATACATATTGGCGGCATCGCTTATTAATTGGCGAAGTCCATGATGAAGCTTCTTCAATGCTTGGCGGCGTTTCCGGGCACGCGGGACTTTTTTCTACCGCTGATGATCTCTCAAAACTGTTACAGATGCTTTTGCAGAAGGGATCGTATCAAGGAAAACAATTTATCATATCTTCTACCGTTGACATGTTCATCAAAAAACAATCGCAGCAAAGTTCCCGAGGGATCGGGTGGGATACTAAAGATGGCGTTGGTTTTTCCTCTGCCGGAAGCTTGTTCTCTGAATTTTCGTATGGACATACCGGTTACACCGGTACCTCCGTTTGGACCGACCCGACGAAAAAACTTTTCGTTATTTTGTTAACAAACAGGGTTTACCCAACACGAGATAACACAAAGTTGATACGGCTGCGTCCGGTTATCCACGATGCAATTATGAAGTCATTAAACAAATAAAATTCATTTTGCCCCAGGGATCAGCACAAACGAAACACTTTTTTATTCTTATAACTTACTGAAGTTACGCAAAAGTCATAATGTTTAATTTCCAATTGAGAGTCTTAAGGACGACACAATCAAGTAACACAATCCGAGCCTTATAGATTATGCCGATTTTCTAAATAATTCTAACTGACAGAAAGCCATTAAAACAACATAAATATGATTCAGCTGTGCCAGCGATTCTCGGGAAGAGCATCCTTTTAATCTCAGTTCTGATTTTAGAATTTTATGGAACTCTTCAATAATCTGTCAATTTCCGTAATAATGCATTACCTCGGAAGATTGTATAGACAAATCATAATCACGTTACACAAGACTTCTAATTAAAAATGATGAGCAAGCTCAAGTATTACAATTATTCGAATTAGATTTTGGGTGTCCCAGTGTGTAAGACAGGGAGAATTTGCTTCTAAAGTAGAAAGATATTTAAATGTTAGATTATTGACCGGTTGGTAAAACGATCATCAAAATGGCAAACATCTTTAAAATAAAAAAGTGCGAATCCGGTTGAATTCCGCACTAATTGAGCCACCTAAGCGACTCGAACGCTCGACCTGCTCATTACGAGTGAGCTGCTCTACCAGCTGAGCTAAGGTGGCAGAAAATGTATATGGAACATGAATGATTTGCTCCTCATCCATTATACATTAAAATCTATCTTGCTCTTTTTTTATGACGATTCTTTCTTAGTCTTTTCTTTCTCTTATGTGTGGACATCTTATGTCCTTTTCTTTTTTTACCGCAAGGCATTGATCAGCTCCTATTTAATTTAATGTGATGTTAATAATTCTTTTGCTTTTCTTCCAATTTCCGAATTTGGATCGAGATCTACGGCTTTTTGAAGCCATTCTTTCGATTTTTCAATATTTCCTTTTGCTAAGTTAACAATTCCTAAATTCATATGTGCAATCTGGTGCCTGGGATTTATCTTTATTGCATTTTCCATCGCCGGGATTGCTTTATCGTAGTTTTGAAGCTCAAAATAACAGACTCCCATATCAACTAATACGTCCGGGCTTTGTGGAAATTTTTCTAAATATTTAGTATACAGTTTTATTGCTTCTTCTTTAAAACCGGAGTCATTTCTTAAATGTGCTAACTGGATGACCAAATTAAAATTTTCGGGCTCTGCTTTAAGCTGAGCGTCTAACTGATTAATTTTAGCGATACTTGCTAAATCAATTCCGGAATTTTGCTGAAGATTACCACCAGGTAAATTCTCTGAAGATATTTTTGGTTCATCAAAGACACCGGAAAAAAATAAAATAACAAGAGCAAAGATCAGTATTCCCGAAAAAACTAATGCAATTTTCTTTGTGTCAAAATCTTGAGAATTTTTCGGTTTGCTGTTTTTCTGAGAATATTCTTGCTTTACTTTTTTACTATTTATCGGATGTTTTCTCGTTTGATAATCTCCACGTTTCTGAGTCTTAATTTGAGGAGTTGCGCTGGAGGTTGGCTCAGAAATTACTCTAACCGTCTTACGAACCTCTGTTTTTTCATTCCCAAGATTTACACCACATGAAACACAAAAACTCGCATCCCGTTCATTCTCTTCACCACAAGCACTACATATAATTTGCTCCGAAGTGGATTCCACCTTTTCATCCGTCTTTAGAATTTCAAAAGGAGTACCACAATTCGGACAAAATTTAAATTTTTCCTCAATGTTTGCATGACAACTTGGACAGTTCAACACTTTAGATTACTTCCCTTTCTTCCATTCCCCTGCTAACAGCTGTCTTGAAATCTTTAGAAAATTTGAAAACAGGCACATGATGTTCCGGAACATTTACTTTCGCACCGGTTTTAGGATTTCTCGCTAAGCGCGCCGATTTTTTTCTCACTTTAAAAGTGCCGAACCCTCTAATTTCTATACCTTTGCCAACTTTCAGAGATTCAATGACGCTGTTAAAAAATCCTTCAATCACTGCTTCCGTCTCTAATTTTGTTAATCCGGTACCGGTCGCTACAATATCAACTAAGTCCGCTTTTGTCATATCATTTCCCTTTTAGAAAATAATCTTTCTAAGTATTTATAAATGAACGAGTTAAATTAATGAATTCGGGAAAGAAAAACAAAAACTTTCAATAGAGCAAATGACTCAAGCAAATAAATTCAAGTTGTCTCGAATTGAGATGGCTTCTCAATAAATCCTCCGTTTACTTCCCACAAACGCTAAATCCGTCAGAATTTAGCCTGGCACATCCTTTGTATATGTAAGTAAAGAATAAAATTAGAGGATATCATGGAACTTATACCAATTATTAAATTAGCAGTCATCATTTTTGCAACAGTTGTTTTCTTTATCATACTCATTTCGTATATGATTTACAAAGCCAAAGAGAAAACACAGATTCCACCATGGAACAAAAAGAGTAACGGAGGAAATATGCGTAAAAACCATCTGACTCTCGTTAAGCGTGAAAAAGTTGATTACAAGAACCATTCCATGGATCAAGCAGATAAAGATCAACTCTATTTTGTTCCACAGAGAGAGGTTACGCGTGTACCCGCTTTAGCGCATGCTCAACCAAGATCGCGAGAAAGATTTAAAATTGTAAACGAGCAACCGATGAATTATAAAATTTATGAAACAAGAGTAGAAAAACCGAGAGCCTTTTATCATCCAAATGAATTAGCCGTTAAACCGTTCTCTTTGCGAAATCCGGTAGTGAGCATCTTAGACAGCTACTCACTCCCTAATGAGCCGTTACGTAAACTTGCATTAAAATAATTGACTTCAAAGTTCGTAACTTTAAACCACGCAAATGCGTGGTTTTTTTTATCCATATTGAGTAACAAAATGAATCCATACGAATTACAACTAACACCATTCATCGTCCCAACCACAGACGGGAAAATAATTAAAGAACATTTTGGGAAGGCAAGCATTTTTTGTGGAGATTTTAGTTTCGCACACATGATTGCTCCTCCCGGTTGGAGTGAGCCATTTCAAAGACCGGAATTTGATGAAGTAACCTTTGTTTTCGCCGGAAAGAAAAAAATTGAAGTTGATACCGAAACAATAATTTTAGAAGCAGGACAATCAATTTGCGTAAGAAAAGGTTCAAATGTTAGATACTCAAACCCATTTCACGATTCATGTGAATATGTTTCCGTCTGTATTCCCGCTTTCACAATAGATAGAGTAAAACGCGAAGCATAATAAACGGCACTTTGCCCGGAAATATTAATTTTGATCTTGCTCGTAATCGTGATGATATTCTTTTTTGTTTGAATAACCGGGCGATTGAATAGACTTCTAAGCTCTTGGCAAACGCTCCAGGAAAGAACTATTACTCAATACAGTGAAGGTTTCTGTTTTGCGCAATTCTTCAAGAGATAAACAATTCATATAGCTCATGGCGCTTCTAAGTCCGTCGGAAATACTATTAATAACATTTCTTACGGTTCCTTTATAAGCAACCATGGTTTCTTCTCCTTCGATAAATTCATTCTTCATCTTTACTCCGAATGAAGCAGAACCACGGTATTTTTTCCATAACTGACCGTTGTATTTTATAACTTCACCGGGAGTTTCTCTTGTACCGGCTAACATTCTTCCAAGCATCGCAACATCAGCGCCTAGCGATAAGGCTTTAGCGACATCACCTGCGCTTTTAATACCGCCATCAGCAATAATTTTTATTTTCAGATTCTCTTGAGCACGGGTAAAAAGGACATCTAAAATTGATGATACTTGTCCAATCCCGATCCCCGTCTGAATTGAGGTTGAACAAACACTGCCGCTTCCAATTCCAACCCGGACTGCATCGGCTCCGGCATCTTCCAATTGTTTCAACGTGGCGCCGTTTGCAATATTCCCGACGATCAACTTTACCTCAAAGTGGTGCTTGACTTCTTTCGTTTTATTGATAACTTCTTTATTACTCGCATTTGCAGTATCCAGGCAAATAATCATTTTACGAGCTGCCAATCTTTCAACCACTCCTAATTCGGTATTTAAGCCGATTGACACACACCTAATTTTTTCCGTTTCACCTTTCGAGGCAAGAATATTTTCCAGAGAAGAATCAAACCGATTAAGAATACCAAGGCAGCCGGAATTTGTTAACTCAACAGCCATTTCCACTCCCGTTACCGTATCCATTGGACTAGATAAAACCGGAAGACTAAGTCTCTCACCCAAAAAATCACACGCAGTTAATGGTTCATTGCGAGATTTTACACGTGAAATTTCGGTTGGGACAAGACTGATATCATCATAGGTTAATGACTGGTAAAATTCATTCAGATCTTTTTTAGAATATATTTTCATGATTTCCTCATTTAATTATAAAGTTTTTCTATCTCGTTAAGAATTAGTGTCATTTTATTGATTGTAGCAATTATCGGTTCTGAAGTGGACATGTCAACACCCGCATCTCTTAGAATGTCAAGCGGATATTTTGAACTTCCACTACAAAGAAATTGCAAGTATTTTTTAACCCCGGACACTCCTTCGCTTTTAATTTTTTGGACAAGCAGTTCAGAAGCTGCAAATCCCGTGGCATATTGATAAACGTAAAAATTATAATAAAAGTGAGGGATGCGCACCCAGGTATATTCTTCTTCAGGATCAACCAACATTTCACTCCCCCAATATTTTTGATAGAGATCCTTATACAAGTCGCGAAAATCAAGTGTCGTTAAAGAATGTCCTTCTTCAACTAATTGATAAATTTCAGACTCATACTCAGCAAACATTGTTTGACGATAGAAAGTGGTGGTGATGTTGTTTAAATATTTTTCGTACAGGAACAATTTTTCTTCCTTACTTTGGCTCTGCTCTAACAGATAGTCAAGTAAAAGTGATTCGTTAAAAGTCGAAGCAACTTCAGCGAGAAAGATTGAATAATTTGCGTACACGTAAGGTTGGGATGTTCCGGTGTAATATGAATGCATGTTATGTCCCATTTCATGGGCAAGAGTAAAAACATCGTTTAGCTGGTGGTTCCAATTTAAAAGAACATACGGATGAACCCCAACCGTTGTTCCGGAAGAATACGCCCCGCTGCGTTTGAAGCGTGTTTCATAAACATCAATCCATCTTTGCGAAAATGCTTTTTCAAGAATTTCAAAATAGCTTGTCCCGAGAGGTTGGAGTGCTTCCTTAATTAAAACCACTGATTCTTCATATGAATATTTCTTCCCTTCATTTGGAAAAATATTAACATAGGTATCAAAGGGATGCAATTCACCAACAGTAAGAATTTTCTTCTTCAATGCTGTCCAACGATGCATAGGTCCCAAATTTGCGTTTACTGCTTTGACAAGATTTTCATAAACTTTTATGGATATATTATTTCGAGATAGAGAAGCCTCTTTGGAGGAATTAAACTTTTTCACTTTCGAACTGAAAACATTGCCTTTAATATTTCCCATAAGAAGCGAGGAGAAAGTATTTGCATACTGCATATAAGGTTTGTAGTAAGCTCGGTAAGCCTCTTCACGAAAATCTCTGTTCCCCGAGTACATTGCCGAGTAAAATCTACCGTGAGAAATTTCTATTTCGTTCCCACTCTCGTCGTTCACCTTGGGAAACTGAAGATCGGTGTTGGTAAAAAGGGAGAAAGTATTGTATGGGACATTTTTTAATTCGGTTGTTAAGGCAAGAATCTTTTCTTCCCCTGAAGTCAAGCTATGGGGTTTTTCGCGAAAGAGATCATCAAAGAAATGGGCATAAATTTTTAATTCTTCTATCTCTTCACACCATTTTTCAATTTTTTCTTTTTCGAGCTTTAAGACCTCCGGTTTAAAAAACGAAGCGTATGATGCAAAATTTGTAATGAGTGTTTTAATTCTGCTATCCATAGATTGATATTTGGGCACATTCATGTCGGAGTCTTTAGAAAGCATCGCATAAAGATGAAGCCGCTTTAGAATAATTTCTATTTCTTCTTCCATTTTAAGATAGCTAATAATATTTTCGACGGCTACAGCTAAGGTGCCTTCAAATTTTTTAAGAACAGGAATTTGTTCTTCAGCTAACCGAAAAGTTTCTTCCCATTTTTCATCTGATTGAAAAATATCACATAAATTCCATTTGAATTTGGCTTCAATCTTCTCTCTTAAAGGTAAAGAAGTTGGTTCAGACATAGAAAAGTCACCTTTAAATAATAAATAAAAACGGTACAAATATACGAACTTGCAGCAATTCACGAATTATTCCCACAAAACGAGCAAATGTTTAAATCTTTAGTTTCAAATTTTATTGCTTTTTTTGCCCTTAAAGAGTAACTTTGAACTCTTAATTAATTAACTAAACCAACTAACTTAGTATAGAACCCCTTATGAAAGCATTGAGATTTAGGTTTATCATTATTCTTGCAGCAATTGCAATAAGTATTTATTTGCTTTATCCGACAATAAAGGATTATCAAAATACGAAACATATTTCGGAAGCAGTAAAAACTAAACGAGAACTTGTAAAGAAAGTTAATCCGGCGATAGCTGTGGATCAACTTGACAAAATACTTCAAAATACTTCCGATAGTATTAAAGCCGGCGATCCTTCTATTCGCGAAACAAGAGCAAAGCGAATTAAATTGGGACTTGATTTGCAAGGCGGAATGCGAGTTGTGCTTGAAGTAAATACGGTAAAATTACTTGAAAAATTAGCAAACAATCCGGATGATGTTTTCCGGGGTATCCTTGCAGCCTCCGGTAAGGAAGCGGCTTTGTCGGATGAATCGGTTGTGGATATTGTCGGCGCAAATTTCCAGCGAAAAGGAATTCGTTTGAGCCGTTATTTCGGAACCATACGCCAAGACGATGCTGAAATATTAAAAGATTTGAAAAAGCAATCCGAAGAAGCTGTTACCCGCGCTAAAGAAATTATCAGGAACAGAGTTGACCAGTATGGTGTTGCTGAACCCAGCATACAATTGCAGGGTGAAAGAAGAATTATTGTTGAATTGCCTGGTGTTGCAAAAGAAGAAGAAGCCAGACAATTGTTACAGGGAACGGCTTTACTTGAATTTAAACTTTTAAAAGAACCTGAATTCACCATTAATATTATGGAGCAGGTTGATAAAGTTTTAACAGGGAAAAGTTTAGTTGATACTTCCTCTGCAGATACAACAAAAAATGTAAAAAAAGAATCGAAAGATTCAACACTTGCAAAAAGCGACACATCAAAAAACCAAAAACTTTCTCCCGAACAATTCGCCAAAGAACATCCCTTCTTTTCTGTGGCGTTAATAAATCCTCAGAGCCAATCTGCCGATGCGTATGTCAAATCTGATCAGAAAGAAAAACTTTTACGGATGCTCGCAAAACCTGAAGTGCAGAATCTACTGAACTTAAACAATGCTGAGTTCGTGTTAAGCGCTAAACCGGTAACGTACCAGGAAGGTCAGGGCGTTTTTGTTCTTTATCTTGTGAACAAAACTGCCGAATTAACGGGCAGCGTGGTTACAAATGCCAGTTCAAATATAGACCCATCAACATCTACTCCTGTTGTAAATATGGAAATGAATTCTGAAGGAGCGACCGAATGGGCAAGAATTACGGGCGCTAACATCAACAAAAGATGCGCGATTGTGCTTGATAACGTAGTCTATTCAGCGCCGGTGATTCGCGGTAAGATTCCCGGTGGAAGATCGCAGATTGAAGGTAGCACTGATTTAGCAGAAGCAAAATTATTGGAAATTGTTTTGAAAGCCGGAGCGCTTCCTGCGCCGGTTGATATTATTGAAGAAAGAACTGTCGGACCGTCACTTGGTCAGGATTCAATTTCACAAGGATTTAATTCCGCATTATATGGATACATCCTTGTTGGAATTTTCATGATATTCTATTATAGAAAAGCAGGAACTATTGCAGCCATTGTCCTCTCACTCGTAATCTTATTCATACTTTCAGTTCTCGCCTATTTTAAAGCAACCTTAACGCTTCCCGGTATCGCCGGTATAGTTTTAACTATCGGTATGGCGGTTGATGCAAACGTGTTGATCTTCGAAAGGATAAGAGAGGAATTAGCAACAGGCAAAACGATGAAGGCTTCGATTGATGGCGGATTTTCAAAAGCTCTTTCTGCTATCGTAGATTCCAATATCACCACTTTCTTTACCGGTGTTATTCTTTATCAGTTTGGAACAGGACCTATCCAAGGTTTTGCCCTCACGTTAATGATTGGTATTGGTACAAGTTTGTTTGGCGCTTTAGTTGTTACTCGAGTTCTCCTCGACTTCTTATTAAATAAAGGTTATAAAATAACTCTCGGTTAATCATTAACCCCGTTCCGAAAAAAATCGGGAGCGGGATAGGAGCAAAAATAAATGCAGCTATTTCATAATTTAAATATTGATTTTATGGGGAAGAGGAAGTTCTTTTACGTCCTTTCCGCTTCTTTTTTTTTACTCGGTTTATTAAATATCGTTTTTCGAGGATTGCAATTTGGAATTGATTTCAAAGGCGGAACGGAAATCGTTGTTAAATTTGATGAGCCGATTAAAATTGCACAACTTCGCGAGAATCTGAATGCCACCGGTTTGGGTGAAGTTGAGATTAAAACTTTTGGTGATAACACCGGCGCACTCATCCGCACAGAATTGCAGGAGCTTCCGGCAAATCTTTTTCCGAAAATTCGTGAGCGAATTGAACACGACATTAATTCTTCTTTTCCCTCTGTCGCCGGGAATTTTCAGTCTGATAAAACCACAAAATCCCTAACCTATACATTCAGTAATTCCGATACGGCTTCTGCTATTGCGCAAAAACTATTCCTGGATGGATTTCAATCCGGTAAAGTGACGGAAGAGGCGACCAACACGCAAGTAGTGGTTCAAGTTGGTATTTCAGACTGGATTAAAGAAAGCTTGAAAAATAAAGCGCAAGGTAACGCTTTCCAAATTATCCGGGAAGAAAGAGTCGGACCGAAAGTAGGAAACGAATTAAAAGTTGATACCATTATCGCTGTGGTTCTTTCACTAATTGTGATCTTAATATATTTAGCCTTTCGGTATAAATTTATTTTTGCCCTTGGAGCTGTGTTAGCCCTTTTTCATGATGTTCTGATAACCTTAGGGTTATACGCGGTTCTTTATAATATTATTCCCGGGTTAAATTTAGAAGTGAGTTTAACCGTTGTAGCGGCGTTTTTAACGCTCATCGGGTATTCTATCAACGATACGGTAATTGTTTTTGATAGAGTCCGCGAAACGCTAAAAATCCATAAAACAGAATCTCTCGAATCGTTAATTAATTTAGCAATAAACAAAACCATGAGCCGTACTATATTAACGGGTGGGACTACCTTGTTGAGTATTTTCATTTTATTGATACTTGGAGGTGAAGTGCTTCGCGCTTTTGCATTCACAATGTTTTTCGGAATTATCATCGGAACGTATTCTTCCGTTTTTATTGCAAGCGCTTTCGTGTTAGATTATGCAATGAAGTATCACAAAAAAGTTGAATTTTAATCCCCTTACATTACTAAAAAAGCCGGACATGTTCCGGCTTTTTTATTTTAAAGATTCTCAAAAAAATTATCTTACCAGAAAAGTAACCATCGTAATATCATCTGACTGAAGTTCTCCGGCAACAAACTCATCAATGTTTCTTTTTATCTCCTCCAAAATTTCATCCGAGGAAGAAAATGTTTTTTGGGTCAGAATATTTTCTAACTTTTGATCGGAAAATTCATTATCACTTCTATTTTTTGCCTCTGTAACCCCGTCTGTAAACAGAACAAGAATATCGTCTTTCTGAAGTTGAACGGTTTCGCTTTCATACGGTATAATCGTTTTCATTACACCAAGTAACATTCCTCCTTTATCGAGATAAGTTATTTTCTTACCTCTAATTAATAGCGGCGGATTATGACCGGCATTCACATAGGTAATTTCTTTTGTTTGGTCATTAAGCAAGAGCCAAAAGAATGTTATAAACCTTCCATCAGTTGTGTTCTCAGAAACAAGATCGTTAATTATTCTTGTTGAATCGGCAATATCATATCCCTGCTTCGTTATAGATTTTAAAAATGCTTGGAGATTTGCCATAAGTAAGGAAGCAGGAACACCTTTCCCTGAGACGTCTCCAATTCCAATAAAATAGCGTCCGTCTTCAGTTTTGATTATATCGTAATAATCTCCACCGACTTGTTTGGAGGAAATGCTAACTGCAGAAATTTGGAAATTTTCTAATTTAGGAATTTCTTTCGGAAGAAGATTTCTTTGAATGCCTTTAGCAATTTCCAATTCTTCTTCAAGTTTCTGTTTCTCTAATGCTTCCTGGAAAAGTCTTTTATTTTCAAGCGAAATGATAGCCAGCGTTCCCACAGAATTGATAAACTCAAGATCAGTTTCCGAGTAGGAAATATTATTCATTCTTTTTCCGAGAAGAAGAAGTCCGCTCGCTTCCCCTTGTAGCTGCATCGGGATTATTAATTCAAATTTGTATTTTGAAAGATTTGGGAAATTCTTTTCAATTCCGCTTCTATCATGCACATTTTCTATTGATCGAATATTGACATGAGAGAGAACTTCCAATAACGGCGCCTTAGGAACCGTGGATTCCAAAATTTTAAGTTTGTTCCCGTCTAAGATTACAACTGCGTAAGATGAAAGGAGAAAATGCCCGAGTAACGAATACACTAAAAGTTTGCTTATCCGGCTTTCATCGCTTAAAACACCAAATTCTTTTCCAAGTTCAAACAATGAACTTAAACGGTTTACACGCGAGTCAAGCATCCGGTTTACTTCTTTAAGCTCGTTAATGAACATCGCATTTTCAATTGCAGTAGAGGCAATATTCAGAATTGTAACAAGAAACTCTTTCTCTTCGGTAGAATATTCTTGCTGATTAATTTTTTCTCCGAGACAGAGTAATCCTAAACATCTTCTCGGTGAGCAAATTTTTTCCGAATAGACCAATTTAGATTGAAGTAAAAAATCATGTAATTCTTTACTGTCTTCGACATTTTCAATATGAGCTAAGGAGGGAAATACCAAAATCATGTCTTCGCTTAATCCCTTTGAGCAAAGAAGCTTCATCTCGTTTTGAATAGATAAAATGATGCATCCTTTGGTGGTAAAAAATTTACCGAGGCAGGTTAGAAGTAAATTGTTGAGTGTAAATTCCAAATCAAGGCTGGAGTTTACCACCCTGCTAAATTCAACTAAGGCGGTTAAATTTCGTTTAAGCTTAGTGAATTCTCTATTTTGCATTAGTAAATCATGCGATTTTTTTTGTCAAAATTAGATGATTTCCCTTACCTTCTAGGTTATGGTATTCGACCTTATCCATTAAATGCCTGATGAGATGCAAACCTAATCCGCCCACCCGGTGCTGTTTTAAATATGTGGGCATGTCCGGGTCTGCAACTTGATTCGGATCAAAACTCTTCCCGTGATCAATCAGTAAAACTTTGAATTCTTCTTTAGAAATTAATACCCGGATGATAAACTCGGTGGATGCATCATAATTGTAAGCATGTTTAATGATATTCGTACAAGCTTCATCAACAGCAAGGACAATTTTATCAATAATATTTTTATCAATACCGGATTGCGTAGCCTTTCCTTCAACAAAATCACGAATAGTGCCAAGGTTCTCTGTAGAGCTTTTCACCTTCATTTCAAAAATATTTTTTGCTGCTGTATTCACAGTTTGATATTACCGTTATTGATTAAATTTATTTACAGCTTCGGTTTCAGTCGGAAAAATTTCATAGAGAAGCGGGAAGCCTAAAAGATCAAAAATGTTATAAACGCTTGGCTGCATAGCAGCAAGTTTTATATCTCCGGAGTTAGACCGCATCGTTTCAATAAAAGCCATAAAAACACCAAGTCCGGCGCTGCTTATGTATTTAAGCCTTTCAAAGTTAACCACGACCTTATACTTGTTCTTTACAATTAGGTCGGAAATTGCGATCTCAAGGTGCTGCGCTGTGTGCGCATCAAGATAGCCGTTAAGCTCAATGATATTAACTTCACCGTTTTCACGATGCGTTGTTGAAAACTCAGCCATGCTGTTTCTCCAAATTATTTTTCCATTTAAAAAGTAATAACGTTATATCGTCATGCTGCGGAGTACCCTGCGAGAAGAGAGAAACTTCTGTCATGATCTTTTTAGCAATAGTATCAACAGCTTCATCTTTGGAAGCTGAGATAATATTCTTTAGGGTGGCGACTCCAAAGTCAGCCATCTTACCATCCTTCGCCTCAGTAATTCCGTCAGTATACAAAACAAAAATATCATTTTCTTTCAATTGAAGAGAATATTCTTCCAAATAAAATTCAAATTTTCCCGAATAAGTTAGACCTAAACCTACTCCTCGAGGAAGAATTTCTCTGATATTGTCATCACGGAGTAATAGGATAGAGGAGTGACCTGCGCGCGATAAATAAAGCTTTTCGCCGGTGAAATCAAAAACTCCAAATACCGCGGTAATAAAACTTTTTTTCTCAAGTGTTCTTTCTATAATAGCGTTTGTTTTTACCAATATTTCTTTCGGGTTATCATAGGTGAGTACAAGCGACTCGACGATACCCCGAAGTTCTGCCATAACGAACGCCGCGGAAATACCTTTTCCGGACACATCGGCAATGATGAAACCAAATTTATTATTCGGCAGATTAAAGAAATCATAATAATCTCCACCAACCTCAAATGCGGGGACAAAAACAGAGGAAATATCCAGGCGCTCTAATTGTGGAATTGATTGCGGTAATAATTTCTGCTGCATTTCCCGCGCCACATCAAGCTCGCGCTCAAGTCTTTCTTTTTCGATTGATGATTTCAACAATTTTGCATTTTCGATCGCCAAAGAAGCATAATCCGAAAATGTTTCAAGTGCGTTCCTATCCTCATCATCAAATGGAACTTCGGATTTTTTAGCGATAAATAAATACCCGTTGATATTATTATACGATTTTAGCGGAGCTGAAGCTGCATAGCAGAATTGTTCATTTTTTGTTTCATTTTCATTACAGACAGCTACGCTTGCAAAAGAGATTTCATTCAAAGCATGTTTGTTCTTGGAAGAAAAGAGAACGGATTGAATTTTATCAGCAGTTACAAATCCAACGTTTTTAGGTGCCACGGGAGTATTGGTTTCGTCATCAGTTAACATAATCCAGGCGGCATCTGCGTTGCACACTTTAATAGCAAGGTCTGTAATAGTATCGCCCAATTCTTTGAAATCTAAAACTCGATTGATCAGTCTGCTCAAAATCTGAAGTGATGAAACTTCAGTTGCTTTCCGATCAAATGCTTCTGCGGTCGGCAAATGGAACAGCGTAATTACAAAAAGAAAACTGAAATAAATAACTCCATAAATATTTAGCAAAAGATTGAAATAATTTAGCGAAGGAGAAAAATTGTTTAATATTTTTGAAATTCCATTCTCTGAATTGAGTAATGAGATAGATATTCCAAAGAGGATTATTAATCCAAACGCAAAAAGAAGCAGTTGTTTTTTCTCTTTTTTAGTTAAAAAAGCGATCCATGATATTTTCAAAGAATTGATAGTCATTAAAATAATGGCATTAGCTGTGAAAGCCATTTTCACAAAATCCCATCCGCTATATTCATCAAGTAGTGTAGCAAATGAAGCAAGCGCCAGGAAAACTAACAAAGCAGTAAAATACGTTTTTACATTTTTTCGTTGTTTCAGAAAAAAAAGGAGGCGAAAGACAAGAAAGAGATAAGATAAAATTACGATGATCAACAGATCAAAGGCAAACGTAATTACAGAAACAAATAATGTATTTGCGGTAAGTAGTTCTAGCTCGTCTATTCCCAATAACGACCTGAATCCAGCTAAAAACATGTACAAAAGAATTGTTACCAGGGTTAAGAAAAGTAAACTTTTTACTAACGTAAGAGGAGAAAATTGTTTTTGAGAAAGCAGCCCGTTCAGGTTTAGCAGAGAAAAGTAGAAGACAAGAAGAACAAGAATCTCGTTAATAAAGGAGAGGGAAAACCCGTCTGCAGAAAATAACATTCTGAAGAAAAACAACCCGGCAGCCGTAACTAGAAAAAACTGTGTTCTTGGTTGTGATATTTTGGTCGTAAGTTCCACTTCTTTTATACCAGTTAAAATTAAGTAACTCTATAATTTTCTGCTCCAAATTATTAACTTTTTACGGCAAAAAAAAGAGAGTGGTATGAACGGCAATTATGTGGGATTGGGAGAAGATATTAAAAATGAAAGGAGACTCCCTAACCTGGACAAGCCGGAACCAAATTGTTCTCAGTCAGCAGTCAACAGTATGCAGTCAGGATGATTTTTATGAATCAATTTTCATTTTTGTTCATAACCCGCCTCCGGCGGGTTATATCTTTGTAGAAAAATTTAAAAATGCAATCAAGAACTCCTTAGGAGTTCAATGTTTTTTTGAATCAATGAAACGATTCAATAAAACAACATCAATCAACGTTTGTACAACAATATTCTTCCAATTATTACAAGAATATTAGGGCAAAGGTACTACTTCGTGTTTCTTCGTGAAAACCTTCGCGGTACTTCGTGAAAGGATTTTTTTGTTACACGAAGTTCCGCGAAGAAGACACGAAGTTGCGCGAAGAAATTTGTTTTGCAAAATAAGAACAATGCCCTATCTTATAGGTAACAATTTTCTAACATTTTATAATGGAGAAAACAGAACAAGTTTAACATAAAATATTTAACGTAGCGTTTGCTATGTTCTCTACCGAAAACTGGTAATTTTCAAACACTGAAGAACAAGCAAGAAGGCTGCGTCCAAGGACTGGACGCGCTTTCTTATATCTTTCTGTGTTGGCATACCAGTGCCTCGGTAGATGATTTAACGGAAGTTGCGTCCTTTTTATTTTAATAGAAATACATTTTTAGGAGCTGACCACAATTGGAAAGAACAACCGGTAAGAAATTAGTTTTAACTACCGACTTACCTGAAAAAGAAGCAAGTGAAACGCAAATTCAATCCGCCTCCGGCGGAGAAGGAAAAACATCTTTACAAAATTTGCCTTTGCTTCTTTATATTGAAGATGAAGGAATCAGCCAAAGAATAGTTGAAAGATTTTTGCAAGGGATTTGCAAGTTGGAATTTGCAGAGACCGGTCCGGGTGCATTAGAACTTGCAAAAAAGACATTGTACGAAGGTTTTTTAGTGGATATCCATTTATGTGGGATGGATGGCGAACAGGTAACAAAGGAACTTAGGAAATTACCACAATACGCTGCCACTCCTATTATTGCAGTAACAGCTTTTGCGATGAAAGGAAATAGAGAGGAATTTATTGCGGCAGGCTGTACAGATTATATTTCGAAACCCTTTACGAGGAATGAATTAGTGACTCCAATAAAAAAATATTTTGGAAAATAAAAAAGCAGCAAAGTGAATGATTCCCCTTCTTAAATCTCGATCGGGTCTTTCTTCTCCGAATTCTTTTGAAATTCTTTTTGAAATTCCTTTTTCATCTTTTCCATCTCCTTTTTAAATTTTTCCATTTCTTTTTTAAAGACTTCCATATCCTGGTTCATTCTATCGTTAGACTTGAAAGTCTTTGATGAATCCTGGAAATAGAATCTAAAGAAATTTGCCAGGGAATCGGGATTAGGCATAACGAAATTTTCATCACCGATTTTAAATTCAAACTTCTGAACATTTTTCCGTTTCTTTTTGTCGGTGGAAACAGATGCGCTACCCTTTTCACTTGTTTCAACACGCATATCAAAGTGAAAATTTCTCAGTTGATCGAATGCTTCATCTAATGCCGAGTTAATAGAATCGAAATTTGGGAGATAACTTTCCATCGCGATATCCTGCGGAATTTGCACCCTGCAGATATTAGAATCAATAAAAACTTTCATTCTCCGTGAAGAAGTAAATTCATCCGGAAAAACTTTCACATCAATCTTAAATCTTTTCAACTTATTTAATTCACCCGTATGCTGCCTGATCTCAGTTTTAAATTTGTGAATTTGATTTTTTAGATCATCTTTGTTGACGTGTAATTTCTGCGTAAAAATAGTGTCAGGGGAAAAGACAAAATAGGTCTCCTGGTCAGATTCCCCCGGTTTGGACATAACACGCATTGATGAAACATTCTTCTCCCGAAAACCCGCGGGCATAATTTTATTAGAAAATTCTTTATTCACACTTGCGGCATAAGAAAGCAAATCCGAACGGATTGCATTGTGGTAATTCCAAATGCTGGGATTAACCGCCACGGTGTTTTTTTCATTCACCAGGATATGCGAAGCAATATCATCGGAATAACTGAGCAGAATTGAATCAACCGTAAGTTTTTGATCGTTGTTTAGTTTAAGTGATTTTACAAACACGGGAAGGTTAAATGCACTGGTGGAGCTTCCTGCATAGTTGACTTCAACAAATTGATTGCCGTTAGAATCACGGTCTAATTGCAGCATCTGCCGATCTTCTTTGTTTAGCGGAAGATTATTATTAAAGGCGAAGTTAAAAATATCTTCGCTATTTAAGTCTGCGACATAAACAAATGGCTTCAAATTCTGCGTGTAGAAATCAATAATATTTGTTTTTTGCTCAGAGAGAAAATCCGGGAAGAGCCCAGGATAAAATTTTAAGATTCCCATGAGCGAGATGGAAACCACTCCAAAAACTACCGCTGGTTTTTTAACAAAAGACAAAAGACTTGCCGATTTTTTTTCACCTTTTATTTTTTCCATCAGCCGGGCTGCAAAAAACTCATCTTCCGGCAAACGCTTGAGGGAGGAAAGGCGCTCTTTGAGCTTTTGCAAATCACCAACTTCATCACGGAGTTTAGGCGATGCAAAAAGTTTATCTTCAAGGAAATCTTTTTCATGTTTAGGGAGTTCGTTATCTATGTATGAGGAAAGTTGTTCTTTACTATTTTGGTTGTACCATTTCATCATAGCAGCTCCTTTTTATACGGCGCAAGAATTTTTTTTAATGATTCTCTTGCCCTAAAAATTCTGGACTTAATCGTACCGACCTCAACTCCAATTGCCTCAGCAATTTCTTGATAGCTTAATCCCTCAAAATCTTTTAGGATAAGAGGAGTTTTAAGTTTAACCGGAAGTTGAGCAACCGCCTTACGAACTATCTCTTGAATTTCAACTTCGTCATGCAGTGAAACTGAAGAGTAAGAAAGTTCCGCTTCCGAAGCCGAAAATGGTGAGAGGATGCTTCTTATCTTCACTCTGCGCAGATGATCTCTGCATTTGTTAATTGTGATCCGGTAAAGCCATGTGGTAAACTGAGACTCAAACCGGAACCGGTCAAGTTTTTTGTAGACCGAAATAAACACTTCCTGAGAGATATCGTCAATCATATCCGGACTGTTAAGGGTTACAAAAATTAGGTTCCGGACTTTTTCTTTATGCCGGTTCACTAATGTTTTAAAAACAGACTCATCTCCATCAATAAACCGCTTGATGAGCGAGAAGTCATCGTTTAGTGTTAATATTGTTTGTGGTATCACTTTTTCGTTTTTGTTTATTTCATTCATATATTTTGACGGTTTAGTGGGTGTTTTGTTCCATTAAAAATTGCTCCAAAAATAATCTTCTACTAAGAATTAATTCATTATTTTTGAAGGACGGTTAATTTGATGGCGAAAAGGTCATTATTTAATAAAATCTCCAAAAATTAGACATTAAATTTTAAAATAACTTGGAAAAGAAACCGGAGCTAATTAAATTTTAGGTGAAAAAAATAAGGAGAAATATATGAAATTAAAAGTCGTTGAAAAATATGAAGCAGTAATTATCGAATTAACGGGAAGTGCACTTGGCGGTAATGAAGCCGCTGAATTTAGCGCAACATTGCGCAAGCTTTTAGCTGAAGGGAAGAAAAATATTGTAGTTGATTTAGGTGAAGTAACTTTTATGAACAGTTCCGGTTTGGGAATGCTCATTAGCGGTTTAACAACCGTAAAAAAGGAAAATGCTTCATTTAAACTTGCCCGGGTTACCGAAAAAATTGAAAGTCTTTTGGTTATTACCAAGCTTACAACAATTTTTGAATATTATGATACAGTTGAAAACGCTATTAAGTCCTTCTCTAAGTAATAATTTTTTAATCTTTATTATGAACTCCGGGTAATTTTATTCGGAGCTTTATTTTGTGTTAATAGCCAAGGAAGAAGTATTATGGCGGTAACCGTGTTAGTTGGAAGTCAATGGGGCGATGAAGGAAAAGGCAAAATTGTCGATCTTCTTTCAAACTCCTATGAAATTGTTGTACGGTATCAAGGAGGCGCCAATGCCGGACATACCGTTGAGATAGGAGATAAAAAATATATTTTACATCTCATCCCTTCAGGCATCCTCAGAGAAAACGTAATTTGTGTAATCGGCAACGGAGTTGTAATTGACCCTATCGCTTTGTTAGATGAAATCTCTTTTTTGGAAGGACAAAATATTTCCGTAAAAGATAGATTGTTTCTCAGCCAGAACGCTCACCTTATTATGCCTTACCATAAATTATTAGATTCAATTAGCGAAAGTGGAAAGAACAAAATTGGAACCACCGGCAGAGGAATTGGTCCTTGTTACATAGATAAATACGCACGCAAAGGAATTAAGATTAACGACTTACTTCATCCCGATGTTCTTGAAAGAAAAATCCGTGAAAACATTGCGGAGAAAAACTTACTTTTAAAAAATATTTATCACCAAAAAGAGTTAGAAGTTGATGATATCGTCAAATCCTATTTAGCATTTGACGAAAAAATTGATCAATATATTAAAGATGTTCCTTCATACTTAAACCAGGCAATTAAAGAAGGAAAATCAATTTTATTAGAAGGAGCGCAGGGAGCTTTACTTGATATTGATTTCGGCACTTATCCTTTTGTTACTTCTTCTCATCCAACCTCCGGCGGAGCTTGCACGGGAACCGGAATTCCTCCAAATAAAATTACCGATGTTATTGGAATTGTTAAAGCCTATACAACAAGAGTTGGCGAAGGTCCTTTCCCAACGGAATTGTTGGACTCAACCGGAGAGAAACTTCGCACCTTAGGGAATGAATTTGGCGCAACTACCGGCAGACCACGGCGATGCGGCTGGTATGACGCCTTTCTCGTTCGTTATTCTGCAATGATCAACGGTATCAATACAGTTGCTTTAACGAAATTAGATGTCTTAAGTAAATTTGAAAAAATCTGCATCTGCACCGGGTATAAATACAACGGGAAATTATTAAAGTCCTTCCCGACTGATTACGAACGGCTTTCCTCGGTGAAACCAATTTATAAAACCGTTCCGGGTTGGAATAAAGATATTTCTAATTGTGAATCTTACCGCGAGCTGCCTCAAGCAACAAAGGATTACCTTGATCTTCTTTCAGAAGAATCGGAAATAGATATAAATATTATTTCCGTTGGACCAAAAAGAGCACAAACATTTTTTGTTTCTTAACTCAATCTTTTTTACGGAATTTATTTTATGAAGATGTCCGGCGGACCTGCCTCTGTTAATATTAAAATTATCTTACTGATTATTGCAATTAGTATCGGCGGCGGCACACTTTTTTTTACAAGCGATTTGGTCGAAAAACTACAGGAAAAAGAGAGACAAATTGTTCAGCTTTATGCTAAAGGGCTGGAATATGTAGCGAATACTTCCGATGTAAATGCCGATATCACTTTTCTTTTTGAAAATATTATCAGACCAATAGACTTTCCCCTTATTCTGACGGATGAGAAAGACAACATCAATTTAAAAAGCAAATCGGATATACGAAACATTAGATTCGATTCAACCCTTTCCCATGAAAAATTAACTGCTTTTTTCCGCAACAAACTTCAAGAGATGGACAAAGCGAATAATCCTATCAATGTTACCTACATCTCCGAAAAAGATACAATTATTTTAACAAGAATACACTACGGTAATTCCGAATTAATAAATCAATTAAAGTATTATCCTTTTCTTCAAATTATGGTCGTCGGACTTTTTATTATTATTGGATATATCGGATTCAGCCAGATTAAAAAAAGTGAGCAGAGCAATATTTGGGTCGGGATGGCAAAGGAAACTGCACATCAATTCGGAACCCCAATATCAAGCTTAATGGGATGGATCGAAATATTGAAACTCCACTATAGTGACCCCGATAAAGTCTTAGATACTGCAGAAGAAATTGAAAACGATGTAGAAAAATTAAATAAAATCACTACCCGTTTTTCTAAAATCGGTTCCAAACCGGAATTGAAAGATGGAAATATTACAGAACTTCTTCATAATGTTGTTGAATATTTTAACCGGAGGATCACTCAAACCGGTAAGAAAGTTTCAATCGAACTTTTAGACGAGACAAAAATAGAGACAAAGCTGCACGCCGAGTTATTCGAATGGGTAATCGAGAATCTCATTAAAAATGCGTTAGATTCCATCCCTCACGATAATGGAAAGATCACTCTTTCAGTCAGAAAGATAAGGCACAAAATTGAAATAGAGATTGTTGATAACGGCAAAGGGATTGATGCCAAGCGAAGAAAAGATATTTTCAGACCGGGTTATAGTACTAAAAGACGTGGCTGGGGGTTGGGTTTAAGCCTTTCTAAGAGAATTATTGAAGACTATCACAACGGGAAAATTTTTGTTAAGAGTAGTACGGTGAATGAAGGAACAACATTTAAAATTATTTTAAACGCTTAAAGAGCATAATTCTTTGTTTTGATAAACTATTCTCCACAAATGCAAAAGACAAAATAATCATCCTATTTTATTCTATATTCGACAATTTTTTAATGGCATAAGAATTGTGATATTCAATTATGCAAGAAATAAGTAGTTATTTCTTCATAGCACCCTCCTTATAGAAACACATAAACTGCCAAGGTCTAGCCCTCTTCCTTGGCAGTTTTGCTTTTAAATTATAACATCAGTAATATTTAACAATAAACAATGGTTTCTGTTTATCGCAACAGAACCATTTTCTTTGTTCTAAATCTTCCTTCAGTTTGCAACTGGTAGAAATATGTTCCGCTTGAAAGTTGTTGACTTGAAATATTTTTTGCATCAAATGATATTTGATATTTTCCAGCAGCTTTAAATTCATGCACCAGTTGTGCAACTTCATTCCCAAGGATATCAAATACTTTTAGAGTAACGAACCCTTCAGCAGCTAATTCATAATTAATTGATGTTGTTGGATTGAATGGATTCGGAAAATTATCAGACAACTCAAAATCATTTATTGTTATTGCTCCATTTTCAACAGACGTTGGGTTGTATGAATAAAGAGATTGTCCCTGGTTTACCCATGTCAAGCTTAGATAACTTTCATACAACTCTTTTGTAATATTATCATCAACACTGTAATAATTGGTAGTGCGACTCTCATCTTTCCATGCATTTTGATCTATCCGTTGATCGAGCGCAGATAGTACGTTGTTCGTGGCTGAATAAGTGTAAATTATTTTCTGGCTCTCTATCCAATTATTAGTATTAGTATCCCAATATTTATACAACCTTACCATTACATAAGAATTAGAACCATCGTACGTATAATCATATTGATTAAGATTCTGTAAAGTTGAAGGAGCGGTGAATGTTTGATATAATTCAGTCGTTGGTAAAAAATTAGCATTTCTTTTATAACTTGTCCTTAACGTATCCACCCACTGATTAGTTCTCCAATCAGAACGAGTTTCAGTTTGCAAGTCTTTCGGATTAAGATTATACAAGTAAGTAGTTTTCCTGTAGTTCTCCATAGTAAAAGTTGCAAAATTTATTTGCTCAATTGTTTCGGTTAACGGAAGACCTGCAGAATTATTCGTGTAAGTAGTTGTTGAATATGGCATTAAACCGGCGCCAAAATCCATTTGTTGATTAACAAGAATTAAAAAGTCATTGGCATCATACGAAAAATCCATTTGGGCTTGCAGTTTCCAATCGGCGCCACTAAAGGCATACATTTTTAACTGTAAAAACCCTAATGTTGTGCCGGTTACCTTAAAATAATATTCAAGCTTTGATTGATTCTGCCAGCCGGTTTGCGGATTATTGATTGAATAAATAACAACCATCGTCCAATTGGAAGTATCTACCGTTGTAATGATCTTTTGAGTAGAAACCCAATTGTCGTTTGCCCATTGCTGTTTGAGTTCTTCCTGGTAAGGAATATAAGATGAAACTTGAACGGTTGATATTCCCGTTTGTACCGCGTGAAAATTTTTGGGGAAAAGATTTCCAAGATTCTTTAGGTCAGGTTTATTTTCACCTGATAGTGAGTGAAAAAATAGAAACAAAAAAATAAGTATCAATCCGTTTTTCATAACAGCTCCTTCTTAATTATACAAATGTTCTCGAGGCTAACTTATCCGAATAGAGGAGCTGAAACAATAGCACA
>MNVA01000175.1 GCA_001871325.1 Ignavibacteria bacterium CG1_02_37_35 | reverse complement strand
AAAGATATTGCAATTTACTGTGGGAAAGATATCGTTGCTACCTATCAGCTATTTAAAATTTGGGAAGAATATTTGAAATTCTGATAAAAAATGCCGGCGCACAACCGGCATTTATCATTCACTTCATTACTTCTGGTCTTTTTCTTCAATTACAATCTTCTTCACTTTCTTTTTCATTCCTTTTGAAGAAGAATCATCTTTGGTTTCATCACTTTTGTGTTCTTCGATATATTTTTCTGCATCCTTACCTTCAAACATCTCAATTTGTTCAGTGCCGTTCTCTTTGGTGGTCACGGTAACGATTTTCTTCCCGTCTCTATTTTGAATTACAACTTTCTTATTGATTTTATTCGGCCCGAATGAATTCAGAAAATCCGAAACATCAATTCTAATGTTGCTGTCTAAACCACCCTTATGAAGAAAATTGAATTTGTGAGGAGGAAAAGAAAACTCTTCAAAATCAACGTCACCATCTTCGCCGCAACACGCATCCTCATCGCCATTAAAAACGACTATTTTTTTTGTATGTCTTTTCGATTTTAACATCTTCATCAATTCTTCAGCCTCAGCTTTGTCAAAAGTCACCGTCCCTTTATCGGTTTTTACAACGATGCTTTCTGGATTCCCTTCAACTGTTTTTAGTTTTTCTTTCAAGTCTTTTTCTTGAGCAAAACCGGATGTCGAAAAGGCAAGTCCTAAAATTGCCGCAAAGAGTAGTTGTTTTTTCATTTTTTATCCTTTCGTTTAGACTTTAGATGGATTAAAAGTTAAAAAGTTCCATTTAAGTCGAGCGTAATTCCTTATTCAAACTTAAATTAAATCCTTATATTTTAGATAGAAAAAATTAACCTTCGTAAAGAAAATGGATGAACCAGAAATAACTTTAGCATTAGCAATAGAGCATGGCTTGAACGAAGAGGAATACGAAAAAATTTGTAAGATTCTCGGACGTACGCCAAATTTTACTGAACTTGGCATTTTTAGTGTAATGTGGAGCGAACATTGCAGCTATAAAAATTCAATCGCACTCTTAAAAACACTTCCGAGAAGCGGCGGCAAGTTGCTTGTCGGTGCCGGTGAAGAAAATGCAGGGTTAGTTGATATTGGCGATGGGTTGGCGGTGGCTTTTAAAATTGAAAGTCATAATCATCCATCTGCTGTTGAACCTTATCAAGGTGCGGCAACCGGTGTCGGCGGAATTATGCGGGATATTTTCACCATGGGCGCCAGACCAATCGCTTCCCTGAACTCACTTCGTTTCGGTTCGCTGAAAGATGCAAGGACCCGTTATTTATTTAATGGTGTTGTAAAGGGAATCGGTGATTATGGAAATAGTTTCGGCGTGCCTACCGTCGCCGGTGAAGTCTATTTTGATGAATGTTATCAAGGCAATCCGCTTGTTAATGCAATGGCGGTCGGCATCGTAAAAGTTGGACAAACTGCATCAGCGACCGCAGAAGGCGAGGGAAATCCCGTAATGATAGTCGGCTCTTCAACCGGCAGAGACGGAATTCACGGGGCAACGTTTGCATCAGTAGAAATTTCCGAAGAATCGGAAGCGAAAAGAACTTCGGTCCAAGTTGGTGATCCGTTTACGGAAAAACTTTTGCTCGAAGCTTCATTAGAAATTATTAAAGAAGATTTGATTGTCGGCATCCAGGATATGGGTGCGGCTGGAATTTCCTGTTCAACTTCGGAGATGAGCGCAAAAGGGAAATCAGGAATGAAGATTGACCTCTCAAAAGTTCCCTTACGTGAGGCAGGAATGTCAGCATACGAGATCATGCTTTCCGAAAGCCAGGAGCGGATGCTTGTGGTTGCTAAAAAAGGATGGGAAGATAGAGTAAAAGAAATTTTTGAAAAATGGGATTTGCACTGCGAAATAATTGGTACGGTTACAACCAATGGAAAATTGGAGATTGAATACCATGGTGAAAAAAAAGCAGAACTGCCGGCGTATGAATTAGTGCTTGGTGGTGGCGCTCCTGTCTATCATCGCGAAACTGTTGAACCCCAATATTTGTTCGAAACAAGAAATTATCCGCTGGACTCGGTTCCTCAACCCGAAAATCTTTCCGAAACGTTTTTAAAAGTTTTTTCTTCTCCTAATATCGTTTCGAAAAAATGGGTGTATGAACAATATGATTCGATGGTGCGAACGAACACCGTTGTTGGTCCGGGATGCGATGCAGCGGTTGTTCGCATAAAAGGAACGAACAAAGCCGTAGTGATGAAAACCGATTGTAATGGAAGATATGTTTATCTTAATCCGAAAGAAGGGACGAAGATCGCTGTTGCAGAATCAGCACGAAACGTGGTTTGCAGCGGCGGTACTCCTCTTGCAATTACCAACTGTTTAAATTTTGGAAATCCTTATAAACCGGAGATCTATTGGCAATTTACAAAAGCAAATGAAGGATTGGGTGAAGCCTGCAGATATTTTGATACGCCTGTTACCGGCGGTAACGTAAGTTTTTATAATGAGTCTCCCGACACTTCTGTCTATCCAACTCCAGTCATCGGGATGGTTGGATTGATTGAAGACTGTAATTATGTTATGACATCCTACTTCAAAAACGAAGGGGATTTGATTTACCTTCTTGGTGAAGATTTTGAGGAAATTGGCGGGAGTGAGTATCTAAAGGTAATTCATGGAGTAGTTGCCGGCGAAATCCCTAAAATTGATCTACCAAAAGAAAAGCAACTGCACGAAATTGTTCTGGAATTGATAAGTAAAAAATTAATTAATTCAGCTCATGATGTTTCTGACGGCGGCATTATTACTGCGCTTGCAGAATGCTGTGTAATGAAAGAATCGAAGCAATTCGGTGCAGAAATCTCAATCCAGATTTTAACGAGGGAAGATTTATCATTGTTTTCAGAATCGCAGTCACGGGTAATCGTTTCTGTACCGGCGGAAAAGAAAGAGGAATTTGATGCTCTTTTATTTGGTAAATTTTTTCCGGTTGCGCGGATAGGCAAAGTGGGAGGAAACTCGTTTCTTCTTAATGGTCATAAGATCAATCTTCTTCTTCTTTCTAATATTTATTTTAACACAATTAGTAAACTGATGGATTCTCAATTATCATGATAATAAACCGCCAATGTTAGGATATTTTAATAAATTCTCGTTGCTTTATAAAATCTCACCGGGTTTTAAAAAGATTATTGATACCCCCAGGTACTACGCGGTGGGATTGTTTCACAATACTGATCAGCATCATCTTTTTCTATTTGCCGGTGGTTTAGCTTTTTCACTTTTCGTTTGCATCATTCCCTTTAATCTTATCCTTTTTTGGTTACTCGGCTATTTTTTAGAGTCTTCAGCCGTTGAAATGCAAATAAATCATTTGATTGATACCATTATTCCGTATGCAGTATATGCTGATTTCGCGAAAAATATTTTATTCAAAAGAATTAATGAGGTAATTGAATATCGTAATATTGCCGGATTTATAGGAATCATCGGACTATTCTTTGCTGCCAGCGGATTCTTAAGCAGTATAAGGACGGTTTTAAACAAAATTTTCGGAGCTCCGGAAGATATAAATTTCCTCCTCGGCTATTTACGTGATTTTATTACGATCATTATTGTCGTATTTGTCTTTCTTATAGCTACAATTATTTTACCAATGATTGATATCCTGCGCGAAGCCTCACAACAATTCGATGTTTTTGAATTTCTCCAATATGGAATTTTTCAAAAACTTTTCACATCGTTGTTATCCATCATTTTAATCTATTTTCTTTTCTCATGGCTTTATAAATTTGTCCCCACCATAAAAATATCGAAAAAGGGAGTGAGGTTTGGAGCGTTGTGGGCTGCGTTGTTATGGGAAGTAGCGAAACAAATTTTCGGATTTTATATCTATAATTTTGCTACATTAGGCAAAATTTACGGCACTTATGCTCTTGCGGTTGTCATCGCGTTTTGGATTTACTATTCGGCAGTAGTTTTTATCATCGGTGCAGAAATGGGCAAACTGTTCAATGATAAGCGGGAACTGCCAATTAAAACATCACAATTTTCTTTGTTTTCCAAAAACATTTAACGCGTTTGTCAAAAAATATTATAATTTATCCCAAGTGATGTCCCCAAAACTGTTGGGCTTGAACCTTGTTTGGAGAGGTTTGAATTGATGGTCAAATAAATATTGTTTTCTATATAATACAAAAAGGCAGCGTCTAAGTTATGTATAGGTTCCGCAACAATCCCCGGCTGTTTAACAAAATCAAAACGATACCCTGAAACAAAATTAACCCGGTTACTTAATTCATAAATGAAATCAAGATTGGAACGCACGGTATATTTTTTAAAAAATAAGCTGTCGAGGGGAGAAAGAACATCTATTTTAAAATTAATCTGTGTATCCCAACTGATCGGGAAAGAATATCTACCGCTTAAACTTGCTTCGGGCGAACCGACAGGGGAACGGTCACTCGTTGAAGTAGGAATTGAAATACCGACCGAGGTCAACCATCCGTAGTATCTGTCGTTTACTTTTTCATTGATGTTAAATAACACCTGACGCATTCTTTGAAATCCAATTGAACCGACGCCACCGAACTCATCAATAAGCCCACTTTTTTGAATTTCCTTTTCAATATCATCAAACCAAAATGTTTCATAAGTGGTCTGATAAACTTCCTGGTACTCTTGTTGGCGATCTATAATATTCGCAATTGCGATCATCGTTTCTTTGGGAAGGTTTCCTTTAATCACATCATCGCGAAGCAAATGTCCCTCGATTCTTACTGCCTTTGCAAGAGCGGTAGCGTTGATATATCTCCCGTAACCGAATCCAATAGTTATATCTGATTTAATTTGCCGGTAGTTATCGTTGCTTTGTGGTAATATTTTTGATGACCCGATATGCTGGGCAACGAGTTGAGCAGATCCAAAAAAATCTTCGCTTTCTAAAAAGTATTTAAGAAAACTGACATCAAGTTTAACGTTATGATTATAAACTGAAAGATTTTTTCCGCCGACGGCATCTACATTGAGAAACCAGGCAAGGGGAAGGGAGGAATAAAAGGTTTTATATAAAACTTTCCCGCGGGCATCGTTTGAGGTGACTGTTCTACCATTCTGGGACCAGCTCCACGTGCCGTCAAAACGGAATACCGTTGCCCTACTGATGGGAACCTGGTAGTCAGTTACGTTAACTTTTTGGCTATAAGTTAAACTGATTCCTGCGATAAAGAAAAGGATGAAAAGTAGTATCGCCCTTTTCATAGAAACTCCGTTTGGTTTTTGAAAAAATTCTGAAGCAAAATAGAAAAATATTTTTAAATAATCTTGCCCGGAATATAAAAATCATGTAATTTTATTCAGATAAAATAATCTGATTAAATATGGCAATAATATTCTCAAGAAAATGTGAACTGGGAATCCAGGCGGTTCTTTACTTAGCTTCGGTTGATGGTCGGGCTGTAATTCCTTCGGAGGAAATAGCGAGTGAACTTAAAATTCCGAAGGAATTTATTTCAAAAATCCTTCAAGAACTTACTGCAAGCGGGATCGTTTCATCCAAAAAAGGAAAAATGGGAGGGTTTTCCCTCGCGAAAAAACCGAATAAGATCCATATCCTGGATATTGTTTTAGCAATTGACGGCTCGGATGTTTTTTCGAAATGTGTGTTAGGGTTTCCCAATTGCTCCGACGAAACTCCCTGCCCAATGCATAATACCTGGTCGCAGCTAATTGATGAAACATTTAAAATGTTAAATGAAGAAACCATTGATCAATTTAAAAATAAAGTTCTCAGAAAAATAGAATCGTTGAAGTGATATGAAAATCGGAATCCAAGCATTGACTATAACAGATGAACATGGCTCGTGGGTGGTTTTGTTTGTTCCAATGGTTACGGGAATCCTGTCTACAAAAATATTTTCAGTTGATATTATCCCTCTTTTCTTTCTAATTCTTTTTTCATTTATGCTCTACAAACCGGCGGAAATTATGTATCGCCAATGGTCTTCCATCAGAATGAAAAATCAAAAATATCAAAATGCATTGATTTCTTTTTTTATTTACGGATTCTTTGCAACCGGTCTTTTATTTTATGAAATGTTTTATTTACAGAAATTCCTGCTCCTCGTATTTGGAACAGCGGCAGTAGTGATTTTTATTCTAAGCATAATTATCAAAGACCCGGGGAACCTTTCTTTCTTAAGAGAATTTCTCGGAGTTACTATCTTAACTTCAACGGCGCCGGTTTCCGTCTATTGCTTGTCAAACCAAATTACAGAGTATGCAATCACCCTTTGGATTTTAAACATATTATTCTTTTTCTCCGGTACCTGCTACGTTAATTTCTTAATTGAAAAACTCTCGGATTCAAAAGGCAAGGTCGTGAAGCTTGGGAAAATTTCTTCAAGAGATATTCACTTCATTTATCATGTTGCATTGAGCCTCATTCTCGTTTCTTTTGTCATGGCGTTTCCGGATCAATACTTAAAGGTTCTTGCTTTTGTTCCGATGACTATACTTGCTTTCAATGCTTATTTTTCGAAAAGGGTTGTAAAGGACTTTAAAAAAGTCGGTTTAACACTCCTTGGTCATTCACTGTTTTTTGCTTTGTTTATTTCGATCAGTCGTTATTATTAGAAGATAATCAAACGATAATTTCCAATGGTTAGAAAAATTAGGGTAATTAAGAATAAAGAAAAATTGCTCCGAAATATTAATTTGCTTCCACAAAAAATAGAATTGGTGGATTAAACCGCTTATTTAAGTCCCTTCTTGCTAAAGACCTCTAAGGGATTTTATACTCTTTTGTTGCCTTACGCAAAATCAATGAGCAGTATCTTGTTCTTAATATTTTTATTTTGTATTAACCGACTAAAAGCGAGCAGGAGTAAGCTAACGATCAAGAGAAATGAATTTTTTCATCAACAAGTGCGTAACGTGACTTATTACTATATTTAGCCATCTAATAATTAATCAATAATTTTTTATAGCAAATGTCTCGAGAGTTAATCGAAAATAAAGATACATTGCGCAACATTCCTTTATTCTCTGAATTGAGCATTGCTCAGTTACGAAATATTTCGTCGTTTAGCAAATTAAAAAGCTTTACTAAGCACGAGAGAATTTTTAATGAAGATGATTTTTATCTTGGGTTTTATATTCTGCTAAAAGGGAGTGTAAAAGTTTTTAAAATATCAAGTCGAGGGAAAGAATCAGTCGTGCATATCGTTAGACCCTTAACCACATTCGCAGATATTCCTTTGTTTGAAGGAGGGAATTACCCGGTTAGCGCTGAAGCGCTTGAAGAATGTTTGACTCTTTTCATTCCCAAAGAAAAATTTCTTGAGTTTATTTTCAAAGAACCTAAAATATCTTTAAAGATGTTAGCAGGGTTTGCAAAAAGATTGAAATCACTTGTTGTTCAAATTGAAGATCTTTCTTCAAAAGAAGTGGTCAACAGACTGGCAAAGTACTTGGTTAAAGAAATAAAG
>MNVA01000107.1 GCA_001871325.1 Ignavibacteria bacterium CG1_02_37_35 | reverse complement strand
CTGCGACTTCTCTACGCTCGCGTTGGCATTGCTCACTGTTATAATTGCGGTAAACCGGTGGCACAACAAACTTCAGCACAAATAATCGAAACCATTATACATGATCTAAAGGAAAAGAAAATCTTGATCCTTGCGCCGGTTGTGCGAGGAAGGAAAGGACACTACCGGGAATTGTTTGAAGAAATACAAAGCGATGGCTTCCTCCGCGTCAGGATTGATAATGCGATTTGTGAAATCAGTAAAGGGTATCAAATTGATCGTTACAAAATTCATAATATTGAGATTGTCATTGATAAAGTTAAAGTTGAGGATGACGCGTCAGCACGAATTACCGAATCTCTTGAAGTCGCTTTAAATTATGGAAACGGAAACGTGGTAATCAACGACGGTGAAAAAGATTTTCTTTTCAGCCGGCATTTGGCTTGCCTTGATTGTGGAATCAGTTATCAAGAATTAGCTCCAAATTCTTTTTCATTCAATTCGCCTTACGGTTCATGCCCCGATTGTGAAGGGCTTGGCGAGAAGAAAGAACTCGATGTTGATCTCATCATTCCCGACTGGAAGAAATCAATTAATGAAGAAGGAATTGCGCCCTTAGGCAAACCTCGTTCCACATGGATATTTACACAGCTTAAAGCGGTTGCTGAAAAATATGAATTCACCTTTGATACTCCGTTAAAAAATCTTACTAATGAGCAAAAGGAAATCTTACTTGAAGGAACGAAAGAAAAAATTGCTTTTTCTTACACCTACGGTAGCGGGAGACCGGTGACGTACCATCATAAATTCTCCGGAATATTAATGCACTTGCAAAATAATTTTACCAATTCATCTTCGACTAAAATTCATGATTGGGTAATGGCATATATGAACACCATAACTTGTACGTCATGTAACGGCGGCAGATTAAAAAAGGAATCGCTTGCCATTACTTTTGAAGATATGAATATCAGCCAGGTGACAGCTCTTTCAATCAACAGAACAAAAGATTTTTTTGCCTCCGTTCAATTAAAAGGAAATGCCGAAATAATCGCCAGACCAATTTTAAAAGAAATTTCAACCCGGTTAGATTTTTTACTAAACGTTGGTTTGGAATATTTAACTCTGAACAGAAGCGCTAAAAGTTTATCGGGAGGAGAATCGCAGCGCATTCGTCTGGCAACGCAAATTGGAACGCAGCTCTCCGGTGTACTGTATGTATTGGATGAACCCAGCATTGGACTTCATCAAAGCGACAATATTAAATTGATTTCTTCATTAAAAAAACTTCGCGATTTGAACAACACCGTAATTGTTGTCGAACACGATAAAGAAACAATGGAGCAGTCGGATTATTTAATTGATCTGGGACCAGCCGCCGGAGTGCACGGCGGTGAGGTTTGCGTGCAAGGGGAAACAAAAAAATTATTAGATCCAAATAGCGGTTACATTTCTTCAACTATAGATTATTTAACCGGCAAGAAACAAATTATTCTTCCGCAAGAAAGAAGAAAAGGGAACGGAAAATATTTAAAACTTAAAGGAGCTTCGGGAAATAATTTAAAAAATGTTTCTCTTTCAATTCCGCTTGGCGCTTTAACTGCTATTACCGGTGTTAGCGGTTCTGGCAAGTCTTCGTTAATAAATGAAACGCTTGTTAAAATTTTGATGAAAGAAATTTATCAATCGAAATTAGTTCCGCTTCCTTTTAAAAAAATTGAAGGGTTAGATAATCTTGATAAAGTAATTGAGATAGACCAATCTCCGATTGGAAGAACTCCCCGTTCAAATCCGGCAACTTACACGGGCTTGTTCACATTTATTCGGGATTTATTTACGCAATTGCCGGAATCAAAAATGCGCGGGTATGCAGCCGGGAGATTTAGTTTTAATGTCCCCGCCGGAAGATGCGAAGACTGCGGCGGCGCGGGATTAAAAAAAATCGAAATGAATTTTTTGCCGGATGTTTACGTTACGTGCGAAGTTTGTCACGGCAAACGCTACAACCGTGAAACGTTGGAAGTTCTGTACAAAACAAAATCTATTGCCGACGTGCTTGAAATGACCGTGGAAGACGCACTTGACCTTTTTGAAGATTTGCCGCGAATTAAAAGAAAAATTAAAGCGCTGCACGATGTCGGTTTGGGCTATATAAAACTTGGTCAGCAGGCGACTACACTTTCCGGCGGAGAAGCGCAGCGGGTAAAACTTGCGACTGAGTTGAGCAAAGTCAGTACCGGGAAAACGTTATATATTTTGGATGAACCGACTACAGGTTTACACTTTGAAGATGTGCGCGTTCTTCTGCACGTCTTAAATAAACTCGTTGACAAAGGGAATACCGTTGTAATCATTGAACATAATCTGGATGTTATTAAAACTGCGGATTGGATAATTGATCTGGGTCCCGGCGGCGGTGAATTCGGCGGCGAAATTATTGCCGAAGGAACGCCGGAGCAAATTGTAAAAGTGAAAAAAAGTTTAACGGGGAATCATTTAAAAAAAGAATTACACACAACTTGAGGTTTAGATGAAAAACAATTCAATATCCGAGACAAGAGCTTATCGTTTGGAAATGAATGACAAAATATTGAATTCAGGATTCAGGGATTACAACAAATTTTTTGCTCTTGATAATAAAGCATACGTAAAAGGAGCTTTACCCGCAAAGACAAAAGAGTTGATGGGGCTTGTCGCCTCAATGGTTTTGCGGTGCAACGACTGTATCTTTTATCATATTGACCGCTCGATTTATGAAGGAGCAACACGCGACGAGTTGATGGAATCATTTAATATTGCGCTCGTGGTCGGCGGTTCAATTGTAATTCCTCACCTTCGTTATGCGTTTGATGTTATGGATGAATTGTTTGACTTGAAAAAAAATTCCGAAGAACAAAAATAAAATGAAATTACTTTTTGCAACCACAAACAGTGGAAAATTGACAGAAGTTAAGAAAGTTTTTTCGGAAACTTCGTTTACTATCTTATCGCTGGCAGATTTTCCCGTAGTTCCTGATATAGTTGAAGACGGATTAACTTTTGCGGAGAATGCGAAAATAAAAGCGAAAACGGTTTATGGTTTATTTCATGTTCCAACATTGGCGGATGATTCAGGACTTTCAGTCGAGCAGCTAAGCGGTGGACCGGGAGTTTTTTCTGCAAGATATGCGGGGAAAAACGCAACTGATGAAGCGAATAACAAATTGCTTCTTGAAAAACTTACTCACTTTTCTGAACCGCATCTTGCAAAATTTATTTGTTCAGCTGTATTTTATGACGGTAAAAATTTTATTCTTGCTGAAGATGTAATGGAAGGAAAGATAATTCACGAACCGCGCGGCGTTAATGGTTTTGGTTACGATCCTTTATTTGTTGCCGAAGGTTTTTCCGTTACAAACGGTGAATTATCTTTAGATGAAAAGAATAGAATCAGTCACCGCGCAAAGGCTTTCAATAATTTAAAAAATATTCTTTTGGAGAAGTTATTATGAAAAAATATTTTACTCTTGCTACCCTTTTCTTGCTTCTTTTTGTTTCATGCAAAAAATCAAATTCAATTCAACCTGAAGAAATCGCTCCAACTTATTTTCCTTTGCAAGCAGGTTTACGCTATAATTATATTTTTACAATATCATATTCTCTCCCTTTTATGAAACCAAATCCAATTTCAGGCACTCGTGCCATGAGCTATGGAGATGAAGTAAAAAAGAGCGGGACGAATTACTTTCAACAAACTGATACAACCGTAGATGGCTCAGGAACAAACGTTACGACCTCATTTATCAGAAAAACAAATTATGGAGTTTACGTTTTTGTTAATTCAGACAGTGTTCTATTCCCTTTGCCTGATTCAATAAAAAAAGATGTAACTTTTGATAAAGAACTTGCACTCGTTACGTTTCCCCTTGAAAAAAATAAATCATGGATGGTTTTTCAGATGTCTGTGCTTAGTTCACTATTGATCGAGTTTTCTGCAATCTGTAAGGGACTGGACTCCGTAGATTATCAATTATCAGATAGCAACATGAGAGATGAAGCGCAAAAAGTTGATTATACACTTACAATGTTCAAACCCGAAGTGGGGATTCATAGAAATTATACAGTAACAGTTTGGTTTGTAAAAAATATCGGGATAGTAAAGATGGAAGGAAGTGATGAAATCCTTCCCTTATTTAGTGGAGGAAATTTCCCTTTTACTATTTCAACTAATAAAGGTTTTCATGTTCAATCACTTGTAAAGTTTACAAAGTAATTTTCAGTTGTAATTATGATTGAAGAACTTGAATGCTATATTTATTTTTCTGCAATTACAACTTGCACTAATCCAAAAGTTAAATTGTGCCGCTGAACTGCTTTGAAACCGGCATCGTAAAACAATTTTACAAGATCAATTGACTTATCAAATTCCTCAACAGAATCAGGCAAGTACGTATATGCCTGCTTATCTTTTGAGACAATTCTTCCAATTACCGGTAAAACAAATCTGAAATACAAACGATAGAGCATTTTGATTAATGGATTTGTCGGCATGCTGAATTCAAGCACCGTAACTTTTCCTTTTTCTTTTAATGCAAAATGAAAAGAGGAAAATGCTTCGGGGATGTTATAAAAATTTCTTACGCCAAAAGCAACAGTAATGTTTGTAAGTGTTGCGGCTTTTAAAGGAAGTTTTTCTGCAACCATCTGAAAAATATTTCCAACAATCCAATCACTTTTTTTGTTGAAGAGACGAAGCATATTGAATGAAAAATCCGCGCCGAAGATTTTTTGCACGCCGATTCTTTTTGCTTCAATTGCGAAGTCGCCGGTTCCGCAAGCAACATCAAGCAGAATTGTATCTTTATTGAGTTTTGTAAGTTTTAACGCTTTCTTCCGCCAGTAAACATCAACCCCGGCGCTGAGGAAATGATTGAGAAAATCGTAACGATACGCAATCGCATCGAACATTTGTTTTACTTGAGTTTTCTTGTCTTGCATTATTATCGCAGAATTTCTTTGTTGAATAATTTCTGCCACCAATTAAAAAGTTTTTTCCCGGTCCAAAGAGAAAACAACATACACAAAAGTCCGCCGAGAAGATCAACCACATAATGATAGCGTAAATAAACGGTAGAAAAGATGAGCAGACTTCCGCAGATGAGTAAAAACCATTTTGTCTTGCTGTTAAATTTTACCGACAGATACATAACGACGGCGGTCATCATGGTATGTCCACTTGGAAATACATCTCTCTGAACAAGCAGTTGAGGATTGAGAGTTCCCGCAGGAATAGATTCACCTGAGTTGATGATTTCACGTAAAAAGTTTGTGAGAAAAATTCCCGGCAGCTCATAATTAGTTACAGCAAAATTATGCAGAGTAAACCGCGGACCTATTGCCGGGAAGAAAAAATATCCGATGTAGGAAACGAAGAATCCGTAAATTACTGCAAAGATGACGTAGTCGGTTTCTAAATATTTTTTATTGAAGTAAAGTGAAACGGCAAGAATCATCGGGAGAAAATAAAAGGTGGCGTAAACTATTTGCAGAAATTCTGTAAGCAAAGGAAAAGCTATTCTGTGCAAAACTACAGTTGGATCGGCTCCAAATATCCAGCGGTCAATTTGAATGAGTGAATAATCGTAATCAATCTGTCTTATTGGTTTGATCATCAAATATAACTCTTTGAATGTTATAAAAATTAATGGAACCGGATACCAATAGTGCACAAATTTTGAAAGTTTTGTCGGAGAAACTTCTTTCCACTTTGCGATTCCCGCAACAAAAAGAATCATAACTGAGTTCACCAAAACGAGGGAGAACCAGTCTTTTACACTGCCAGAAAAAAGCAAATTCAGCATTGAAAGAAAGAAATAAAAAACAATTACAACGAAATCGGTCGCTGAAAAATGAGTGAAATACTTCCGGATTATTGAATTCACTGAGTGCCGCTTTCAAAAGTTTTATGGGAGATATTCGCTAACGCAATAAAATCCTCGACCGACAAAGTTTCGGCACGCTGAACTGGATCAATGCCGCAGAGTTTTAGATCGAGAGATTCAAATGGAGTATCGGCGAAACAATTTTTTAAAGTTTTTCTTCTTTTAGAAAAAGCTGTTTTTACCAGTTGAAGAAAAATTTTATCGTTCTGGATCGGGACTTCATCCAAAAATTTAAATTGCATGACCGCTGAAAAGACCTTCGGTTTTGGATAAAAAACATTTGGCGAAACTTTGAAGCATAATTCCGGCGTTGCATAAGCATTTATAAAAACAGCAAGTATTCCATACTCTTTTGAATTTGGCTTAGAAAGAATGCGTTGTGCCACCTCAAGTTGCATCATCATTATAGCGTCTGAAACTAACGCTCGTGATGCAATGAGTTTAAAAAGTATCGGAGACGTAATGTTATAGGGAATATTGCCAACCACCCGTAGTTTTTTATTCCCGGGTTTTGTAATTGTTTCTAAATCAAACTTAATAAAATCATGCTGAATCACTTTCACATTAGGAAAATTGCTTTGCAAATCTGCAATGACCCGTGTATCTATCTCTACAGCAAAGAGGTTTTTACATTTCTCAAACAGGAATTCTGTCAAAGCCCCGGTTCCAGGACCAATTTCAACGATGAAATCGTCAGGTTGAATATCCATTTTTTCAGTAATATTACGAAGGATATTCTTATCCTTAAGATAATTTTGACCGAATTTTTTTAATGGTTTAAATTTTGTGTCGATATTTTTAAACTCTTGTTGCATATTTTCAATAAGTAATTATTATCTTTACAAAAACAAATGCAAAGATAATAAATCGGAGACTCATTCCGTTATGAAACAAAAGGAAATTAACATGAAAGCAAACTTAAAAGCAAACTTAAAAGATTATGTCATAGGTATAGATATGGGCGGAACAAAAATTCTCGCCGCATTGATCAATTCTAAAGATGGAATACGGACAAGGATTAAAAAGGCAACAAAAACAAAAAACGGAAACACCAATTTTGTTAAAGCGCTTTGGGGAATTACTTCCGAAGTGATGCTGGAAGCCGGCATTACTGAAAAAAATGTTAAAGCAATTTGTCTCGGAATTCCCGGTACGGTAAATCCGCTAACGGGAAGAATCGGGATCGCTCCAAACCTGAACATCAAAAACATGAACATAAAAGAGCAGTTGCAGCAGTTTACATCAATTCCTGTACTGATTGAAAATGATGTTAATCTTGCGGCGTTGGGTATTAAGCATTTTGGTATCGGAAAAGATGTTGAAGATATGCTGGTAGTTTTTGTAGGAACCGGAATAGGCGGAGGGTTAATCTTTAAAGGAAATATGCATCGAGGCGCTAGTTTTACAGCAGGTGAAATTGGACATATGGTTATTCAACCAAATGGTCCATTGTGTGGATGCGGACAGAAAGGATGCTTTGAAGCGTTGGCTAGTAGAACTGCAATTGTTCGAGATATCACGAAACAAGTTAAACTTGGAAAAAGAAGTTTGCTGGCTAAGCTATTAAAAGAGAAAGTTCCCATTAAAAGTAAAGCAATTTCTAATGCATTAAAAAAGAAGGATACGGTAACGGTTAAAATTGTTACCCAGGCTGCAGTTACTATCGGGAAAACCCTTGCCAATATTAATAACCTACTCAATTTACAAATGATAGTGCTAGGTGGTGGTGTTATAGAAGCGGCATCAGATTTTATGACGCCGATCATTAAAAAATCTTTCAAAGAAAATTCTTTAAAAGATGCAGGTAAAAATGTGAAAATATACACCGCTAAACTTGGTGACGACGCGGCGTTATATGGCGGTATTGCACTTGCAGAGGAATTTTTAGGGATAAAAGTTTAACCAATCATCTCATTTTTTATTCGAGGAAGGATAAATGAACAACTTCAAAATTGGATTCATCTTTATTTTTGTCTTTATCTTTAGTAATTTATTCTTGTCAGCACAAGAAATGGATTCTTCAAACTCTTCTTTAAATGTTTTTATTGATTGTAAGTATTGCTATGAAGATTTCATAAAAACTGAAATTGATTACATTAATTATGTCCGGGACCGCAAACAGGCTGATGTTCATATCCTTATTACAACTCAAAACACCGGAAGCGGTGGAAAGGAATACGCCCTTACGTTATATGGGCACAATCAGTTTGATAATTTTCGTGACACAATAATTTTTTATACGAAACAAGCTGATACCGAAGAAGATATTCGAACTCGGTTAGTAAAGAAACTAAAACTTGGATTAGTGAGATATATTTTACAAACCCCGGCCGGGGAAAAACTCAATATCTCATATAAAAATGAAAAGACTAATCTTTTCGTTGATAAATGGGATAACTGGGTTTTTAAACTAAACATCAATTCATATCTGCAAGGAGAAAAAGCCAGCAGCTACACTTCCGTCTATGGAAATTTCTCGATTAAGAAAATAACCGAAGAAATGAAAATTAGTTTTTCTCTTAACGAATCTTACGGAGAAAACAAATTTGATATCGGAGACCAAATTCTTTTTAGTCTTTCCAGAAGTCAATCAGTGAATTCTTCAGTTATTCTAAGCGCCGGAGATCACTGGTCATATGGCGGGTATGCAGCACTTTCCAATTCAACTTACTCGAATAAAAAATCTCAAATTTATTTAGCCCCCGGGATTGAATATAATCTATTCCCATATAATCAATCAACAAGGAAACAACTCCGGTTTTTATATAGAATTAGTGAGAATTATTATCGTTACAACGAAGAAACCATTTATGGAAAACTTCGAGAAAACTTAATTCAGCAGAGCCTCATGGTTGCATTAGATCTAAAACAAGTCTGGGGTTCCGTTTCATTTGCAATGGAAGGTTCAAATTATCTTTATAATTTCAAAAAAAATAATTTGTATGTTTATAGTGAATTGTCTTTGCGGCTTATCGAGGGACTTTCATTCACTCTCTACGGGCAATATGCAGTTGTCCATGACCAACTCTCACTTCCCAAAGGAGACGCTACTACTGAACAGATTTTATTGCAAAGGAAACAACTTGAGTCGCAGTACCAATATTTTTCATCAATAGGGTTGACCTATACTTTCGGTTCAATATATAATAATATTGTAAACACGAGGTTTGGCAATTAAGAGGGGGGAAGTCTCTCAAACTTGCGTTCGATTTGCAGCAATTCGTGATTCACTTTTTCCCACCGGTTCATTTTTTTCTGCAGATTTTCTTTCGTAAGATTATACTCAGTCTGTGTCTGTCTAATAAGCTGTGGGTCTGTATAAATTTTCTCATTCATTAGATCAGCTTCACATTTTTTCTCATTATTTTCAAGCAGCTCAATTTCTTTTTCAAGTACGGTAATTTCTTTTAGGATATCCTTTGTAGCATGAAATTTTTTATGCCGGAGTTCAGCCTCAATTCTTTTTAAATCCTTTTTTGTTTCGATTAACGATACAGACTTAGAAGTGGATTTCGGCACTTTGATATTTTGCGATTCTTCTCTTTTTGATAAGTAATACTCAATTCCGTCTAAAAACACTTTAAAAGAATTTCTTTTTATTTCGATAACTTTATTTACGATCGGGCGCAGAAAATCAACATCATGCGAAACAAGAACTAACGAACCATTAAACGCTGTTAACGCTTGCTGCAATACTTCCTTAGAAGAAATATCAAGATGGTTAGTCGGTTCATCAAGAATGATCAAATTCGCCTTAGTCAAGAGAATTTTTGTAAGCGCGACCCGGCTTTTTTCGCCTCCGGAAAGAACACCGACTTTTTTGAAAACATCATCCCCGCTAAAAAGAAAACTTCCGAGCAAAGAACGCAACTGCCCGATCGTTTTACCTTCGGCAATTCCCTCGAGCGTTTCAAGAATGTCTAAATCAGGATCGAGAACGTCCGCAACATCCTGCGCGTAATAGGCAATTGAAGTATTGTACCCGAGTAATCGTTCTCCTTTATCGAAAGAAATTTTGCCTGAAATAATTTTTGCGAGTGTTGTTTTCCCGGCGCCATTGGGACCAACGAGAGCAATTTTTTCTCCCCGCTCAATTGAAAAATCTAAATTATGAAAAATATTTTTTTCACCGTAGGATTTACATAATTGTTTTAGCTCAATAGTTATTCTACCGCTTTGCGGAGGTTCCGGGAAACGGATCTTAATATCTTCTTTGCTTTCAGGAAGTTCGATGAGTTCAACTTTTTCAAGCTGTTTTATTCTACTCTGAACTTGCTTTGCTTTCGTTGCCTTATAACGGAATCGTTGTATGAAATTTTCAGTTTCTTTAATCTTTTTTTGCTGAAGCAAATACTGTTGCTCCAGCATTTCATTCCGTTCTTTGGCAAATTTCAAGTACGCATCATACTTCCCGTTGTACGGAGTGATTTTACCTAAAAAGATTTCAAGTGTTTTGTTTGTAACTTCATTCACAAAATGTTTATCGTGAGAAACGAGAAGCAATGCCCCTTTGTAACCTTTCAAAAAACTGATGAGCCACTCGAGAGAATCAAGATCGAGATGATTCGTCGGTTCGTCCATGAGCAGTACATCATTCTGCGAAATGAGAATTTTGGCAAGAGCAATCCGCATTTGCCAGCCGCCTGAAAGCTCATCCGTCATTCTTGAAAAATCAGATTCTTCAAATCCAAGTCCGGTCAGAATTTTTTCAGTTCGTGCATTCGCCGTGTAGCTGTCTAATTCTTCAAGTTTATGATGCACTTCGCCGAGTTGGTTTACGAGGTCATTCTGTTCATCATCGCTTAATAACGGTTCAGAAAGAAGTGAAGTTATTTCAGATTCTTTTTCTTGAAGGAACTTAATATCGGTTAGTGCCGAAGCAGCTTCTTCAACTAAAGTTTTTCCTTTGTGGAGAATATTTTCCTGCGGGAGATAACCGAGTGAAATTCTCTTTTGCTTTGCGACCACTCCGTTTTCCGGTTGTAGCGTTCCATAAATGATTTTCAAAAGAGAAGATTTTCCGGTTCCGTTTGCGCCGACAAGAGAAATTTTATCCCCTGCATTAATCTTATAAGAAATATTTTTAAAGAGATAATTCCCGCCAAACTGAAGTGAAATATTTTGAAGGTCTATCATTGGCTGTTATTGTCTGATTATTGCAACTTTGCCTGTCGCAACAGAGTTCCCTTCTTTGTCATAAGCTACGATTAAATAAATTCCCGTATTTACAAATTTTCCTTCATTATTTCTGCCATCCCAGAAAGCAATTTTGCCGCCGGGAGAACTAAACTCACGCACCAGATTACCGGAGATCGAAAGTATTTTTATGTCGCTGTCTTTTATCAAACCGTCAATGGTTAGCAGCGACAAATTCTGTCCGATCAAGAATGGACTCGGTGAAGTTTCAATAGATGAGAAAGTTGAACCCGGCGCTAATGCAGTTGTATAAAATGCAGTTAAACCTCCTTCTACAGCAGCATACACGATCCCATTTTTTTCATCTATAGTGAGTGACTTTATTTGATCAGAAAGCAATGGACTATTTTTACTGTCGAATGTTGCAAGCAGCGAAGAACCGTCAGTTGCCGCCACGATTAATCCTTGATTTGTTCCAACCCATTTTCTGTTAATTGCGTCAACCGACAAACAATTTATTGCCTGCTGCCGCAAAGTAAAAACGGAAGATATTTTTAAAGCGGATGCGGACGAAGTTAAAATTACATTCGGGTTTGAAATGATATTCACCCCGAAATTTGTTCCTACCCACAATTCGCCGCGTTTATCAAATGCTAAACTTGAAACACTGTTACTGTTTAATCCTGAAATATATCCTGAACGATCATCCGCCGCATCAGGCAAAGAAGAGTTTTCGTTGAAATAATAAAGACCTGATTTATTGGGACTTGAAGTAGTAAACCATTTCGTATCATATTGGTCTATTGCAAGTTTTCTATACTGATTTACATTCGGATCAGGAAGATTATCAAAAAGATACCAGGTGCTATCTGAGGTCAATACATTGAGTGCTTTTTTATCCGCTGCATCATGATTTAATACCCACAAATTATTTTTTGAATCTGTTTTCATATCAGCAACAACTAAAAAATCCGGGTATTTCGGCATGCCGACTAAAGGAGTGTTGATAACTGAGAAGGATTGAAAAGAGGAATCATTTTTAATTTTTACAAACCCACTTCCCCAATTTGCAAAATAAACCGTGTTGTCTGATCCAACTGCAACCTTATGAAAAGCGTTCGAAAGCAGCGGGGCTGTATTCATGTTAAAAGTTTTCCATGAAGACCCATCGAATTTATAGAACCCCACCCCACCGGCATCTTCACCGGTCGCAACCCAAAGATTGCTTTTGGTGTCAACAGCCATATCATAGAAATTATTTGCTGTTGGTCCGTTGGGAGAAACCTTGAAGGATGCATTACTCTCATTTTTAATATGAAACGCTGCACCCTGGTCGTATGTTAAAAGGATTTTGCCTCCTTTGCAATAAGGCATTTTTACTGATCCGGTGTATGCGTTTGATGAGTAGTGACTTGTTGAACCATTCGTGTAATAATAAACGTTTGAATCGGACAGGATAAATATAGAATCATTCGAAGTTTGAAAATCTTGAATGTTTCCTTTTGGAAAGGTTGTGAGAAAATTTTGCCATGTGGTTGATACGAAAGTTGAAAAACCAATAGGTGTAAGAACGAAAACCGAATCCCGGTAAGACCCAATCTTAACGACAATATTTGAATTTAAACCATCCGCAGTTGTAAAAGTGTTCCATGAATCCGGGGCGACCAAATTTGTTGTCCCCGCTTTTTGTACTGCCATGCCCGAGGATGTAGCAGCGTAAATAATATTATCTTTTTTAAAGCTGTAATTCACTCCAATGTTGGAATTGAAATTGCCGAACTTAAAAAAGGTATCGAAAAAGCTTAGTGATTTTATGTTGATCAGCGAAAGTCCGAATGAAGTTGAGACAAATGCTGTATCACCATAAATCGCAATTGCATTTATCTGTTTTTCAGTTCGTTCTGAATTAAACACGTCAAAAATATTTTTAAAAATTTTGGTAGCCGGATTATAGATGTCAATCTTTCCGTTTTGCGAACCAAACCAAATATTGCCGGAAGAATCTTTAGCTATTGCTGATATGGGGGAACCGTTAATGCCTTCTGTCTTGGTAAAAGTTTTGTACGTAGAATCCATAAAATTATAATAGAAAGCGCCTCCGGCTGTTCCAGCCCATATTCCATCTGAAATTACGATTGCAGAGGAGATTTTATTCATACTTGAATAATTCTGTGACCCGGTTATAAATTGTGCATTAACGGATAAACAGAGAAGAAAAAATAAGAGGATGATTTTTTTGTAATTCATAGTTGACCGATAATTTTATGAAATTTTCCTTGCGAAAAGAAAACGTAAAGTATTGCTTTGTCCGGTTTTATCTTAAAAGATAATTGTTTTCCTGTTTTCAAGTTAAAATTAAGATTTTTTTTGTTATCAAAAAGTAGAAAATAATTGTCCTTGTTCTGTTGAAGAATTATGTTCCCACTTTTATCAGCAGACATACCAATGATTTCATTCCAATCGGAAAGATACGATTTGCTTAACACTTCTATCTGTATCTTACTTTTCAAATAGTATTGCGCAAGCGATTCAAATTGAAGCTGATACACCGGTACATCGCGAACTTTTGCCGGAATGGTAAGAAAAGTTAGGGAAGAATATTGATTTGTGGTCAGCCCGGTTTGCAACGCTTCGAGCGCAACGACAGATTTTTTTGAAATAACGGACCATTCAGTTTCTTTTTGAACTAGAGAAAAAGTATAAATCGAAAGGATCAGCAAAAGCGAAACAAGTGCAGCATTTTTCTTCTTATTGAAAGAAGTAAAAACTAAATAACAAATCAAGAGCACAAAACCAGCAGAAGGCAGGTAAAGATACCACCGCATAAACAACCTGCTTGCAGGTAAAATTGTTAGGATAATGAAAAGAAGAATGAGCCAGAAAAGTTTGTCGGTTCTTTTTTTATAAGACAGAAATAAAAAAGCAACTAGTCCAAATCCTCCCACAATTAGAGAAACGGTTCGATACGCAAAGACGACCTGTTGAACTCCTCTTGGTGAAAAAGGGAAAAGAAGAAATCCGCTAAAGAAAAAATAATTTTTAATTATAGTGAATATGTCAGCGCTGCTGTGAGCGTCAAGGGCTGTAAAAACATTATTGTTGAATAGGAGAATCCGGAGTAGAAGAAATCCGGCTAAAAAAAGAAAATACACTCCAGACTTTTTACCTGCTGACTTTAAAGAATGTTCCTTTTCATTGAGCAAATAATCTAAAGTAAAAATCACGAATGGAAAGCTGAAAGCCGCTTCTTTGGAAAGCATTGCTAAAATAAAAAAAATTAAGGAAGGAATGGTTACACGAAAATTCTTCAGAAAGCTAAGTATGCCTAAAAAATAGAGCCCGAACAACACGCGGTCAAACAGGGCAGTATGCCAGAGTAAAGCATAATCATTCCCAGGGAAGACTAAAAAGAGAAGTGCCGCTGCATATGCAAAAGACTGATTTCCGATCTTTTGAAAAATAACTTTAGCAAATTGAAAGAAGATAAAAGTGTTGGCAATATGAAGAAGCACATTAAAAAAACGGTAGAAAAAAGCTTCATCTCCGGCTAAAAAAGTTAAGATACCTGAAACAAAATTTCCCAAAGGACGATAGTAGAATTCGTCGTAGTCTTTTTTTTCAAATAAGTTTGGGAGTTGCATGAGGTCAGAAACGGTGTTCCTTTTTATGAATGCAACTTCATCGCTTATAAATGGGATTTGAAGTGAGGGGGCAAAGACCAACAGCCCTGCAAATGCAAGAACGAGGAAAAAGAAATACTCTTTTTTTAATTCGCTTATGTTTTGAAGGCGTTGATAAAACCTCATATTGCTTTGAATATCAACCGGCAAAACTTAAATGCTTTTAACTACGTTTGCCATTTCCATCGCGGTAAGCGCTGCGTCCCAGCCTTTGTTTCCTGCTTTTGTTCCGGCACGTTCAATAGCTTGTTCAATAGTGTCGGTGGTGAGCACGCCGAAAGCGACAGGGATTCCATATTTCTGCGAAACGGCTGCGATCCCTTTGCTTACTTCACTCGCAATAAAATCAAAATGAGGTGTTGCTCCGCGGATGACAGCCCCGAGACAGATGATTGCGTCATACTTTTTTTGCTCGGCAAGTTTTGCTGCAGCTAAGGCAATTTCAAATGAACCCGGAACTTTTACCACGGTAATATTTTTTTCATCTCCACTGTGACGAACTAAACAGTCTACGGCTCCTTCAAAAAGTTTAGCTGTAATGAAATCATTAAACCGGCTTAAGACGATTCCGATTTGCAAATCTTTAGCGGTGAGGTTTCCTTCGATGGTTTTCATATTAAATCTCTTTTTTGTTAATATCTTTAGTCTAAAAATATTCTATTCAACTTAATTAAAAAAGGAAGATCAAAAATTTACAGCACGTTTTTCGAGTGATTTTCGTTTCATAGACTCGAAAGTGCCGGGCGGTGTAAAGTATCTTCCGATGTTATTTATATCTGATCGGGTTCCTCCGTGAAAGTCAGAACCGCCTGTTCCGTAAAGAAAATAGTTCGTGGTTATTCCTTCGTAATACTTCATTTGCTCGGTAGAATGAGAAGGATGATAAACTTCAAATCCGTCAATATTAGATTTGATTAGTTCGCGTATTGTTTCTTCCGGTAATGCACCGGGATGAGCAATAACGGCTAAACCGCCCGCATCCTGAATTATTTTTATTGCATTTTCCGGGGAGACATAATATTTTTTTTCATAAGCAGCGGCGTTGTTACCGAGCAATTTTTGAAAAGCCTCGTGAAAAGATTTCACAATCCCTAATTTAACCAGGGCATCCGCTATATGTGGTCTTCCTACCACGGATGTTTCTGAAAAAGCAAAAACATCTTCTATCGTTATCGGGTATCCGAGAGTATTCAATTTTTTAATAATTCTTTCGGCTCTTTTAATGCGTTCTAATTTAAAGAGAGTAAGATATTTTTTGAATCTTTCATTCTCTATATCAATGAAGTAACCAAGAATATGTAGATCACGCTCTCCCTCTTGAGAACTCAACTCGACTCCGGGAACAACGGTTATCCCAAAATTTTTTCCTAACGAAATCCCGGAAGGAATTGCATCGACGGTATCGTGATCAGTGATTGCTAAAATAGAAATATCTTTTTCGCTGGCTTTTTCGAGAAGTTCTTGAGGCGTGAAATACCCGTCGGAAAATTTCGTATGTGAATGAAGATCAATTTTTGAGGGCATTTTAACGATTCTTAGTCGAACATTTCTTTAAATTTTGCGTAGTTAATTATACGAAGTTTTGTCCCTTCGAGTTCTATTAGTCCTTTTTTAGCGAACGTATGAAGAGTCCGGGAGATAGTTTCACGTGATGTTCCTGCCATATTTGCTAAATCATGCTGGAATGGAAGTTTGTCAATTTCAACAACGCCTTGTTTGATTTTTCCGATGTCATCGGCTAATTGTAAAATTACTGTAGCGACTTTTCCTTCCGCATCTTTTAGGGAGAGCGATTTTATTTTCATATCTGCGCCGCGAAGACGTTTTGTGAGTTCCTGCAGCAGCGAGATAGATACTTCCGGATGGTTGTAAAGTAAATCAAGAAAGTCGCTTCGCTGAATAAGAAATAACTCTGTATCATCAATAGCCGTAACATTTGCCGAACGGTTTTGCCCATCGAGAATAGCCATCTCACCAAAAAAATCGGAATCCCCAAGAATTGTTAGAATTACTTCTCTTCCGTCATCACTTGTTCGTGAAACTTTAACTTTACCTGTGACAATTACAAAAAGGGCAGAACCGGTTTCATTTTCAAGAAGAATTACTGAATCTTTATCAAATTTCCGAAAGTTTCCGAGATCGGCAATTTTATCTAATGTTGCCTGATCCAGATCAGTAAAAATCGGAACGTATTTTAGAAAATCATCTTTTATTGCCATTGCTTTTCCAATCTTTTGATTTTTATATGTTGAATATACTTTCAATGAAGACGAAAATCAATACAATTTTGAGAAATAATCTTTCCATTTAATTGATAATATTTTTAATCTTAGCTAAATTTAGGATGTAACTTATTTAAAATTTGAACTAAGGAGATAATCATGGCAATTAAAGTTGGAATAAATGGATTCGGAAGAATCGGAAGATTAGTATTTAGCGCATTAGTTGATAAAGGTTTGCTCGGAAAAGAAATTGATGTTGAAGCTGTTGTTGACGTTACCACCGATGCAAAATATTTTGCGTACCAATTAAAATATGATTCAGTTCATGGACAATTTAAAGGAACAATCACCACCGAAAAAAGCAGCGCCACTGCAGAGGCAGATGATGTGCTGGTAGTAAACGGCAATAAAGTCCGTTGCGTTGCTGCTACAAAAGACCCAAGTCAACTCCCATGGAAAGAACTTGGTGTTGAATATGTGATCGAATCAACAGGGTTGTTTACCGATTCCGAAAAGGCAAAGGGGCATTTAGCTGCCGGCGCAAAAAAAGTCATTATTTCCGCTCCGGGCAAAGGCGCGGTTAAAACAATTGTGATGGGAGTGAACGATAACGAATACGATGCTTCCAAGCATGATATTATTTCTAACGCTTCTTGCACAACTAACTGTTTGGCTCCTGTTGTGTATGTTTTATTAAAAGAAGGAATTGGAATTGAAACCGGTTTAATGACTACTATCCACTCTTACACTGCGACACAAAAAACTGTTGATGGTCCTTCAAAAAAAGATTGGAGAGGCGGGCGCGCTGCCGCAATTAATATTATTCCGTCATCAACCGGTGCAGCAAAAGCGGTTGGCGAGGTGCTTCCTGAAACAAAAGGGAAATTAACCGGGATGTCGTTCCGTGTTCCCACTGCCGATGTTTCCGTTGTTGATCTAACCTTTACGGCAAAACGCGATACTTCAATTGAAGAAATTGCTTCGTTGATGAAGAATGCTTCCGAATCTTATTTGAAAGGCATACTCGGATACTCGGATGAAGAAGTTGTTTCATCTGATTTTATTCATGACCAGCGATCTTCTATTTTTGATTCTCTCGCCACACTGAATAATAACCTTAAAGGTGAAAAGAGATTCTTCAAAGTTGTTTCCTGGTATGATAACGAGTGGGGTTATTCTAACCGATGCGTTGATCTGCTGATGAAAATAGCGAAATAAATTGTTATGTTTTCTCCCTCCTCTGTTTAAGAGGAGGGAGAAAGTAATCTTAAATTCCAAAAGACAAATACCAAAAATCAACTTGAGGTTGTTATTTGGGATTTGTCTTTTGTTAGTTGCAGTTTGGCATCAATAATTTCCCTTTTCAATTTCTTTTTTCCTTGCATAGAGCATGTGTCCATTCTTCATTAACCGTAAGGCTTCCTCTTCGTCTTCTGCCTTTTCTACGAGCGCATGGTTCTGCATGATTTCTTTTTCAAGATGATAAAGTTTAAAAAATTTAATCAAATCATTTGCATATTTTAAGAGCCGCTTCTCTTTATTCTCCGGTTTTCGCTGATCCCAAACGTCACTTATAAGGTATTTCTCAAAAGTTATTTCAAGGAGGTATTCCTGCAATTTTTCATCTTCAATTTTTTCGAGCAGCGTACTAATGCGAAGCGCTTCATCGTTGATCAAAGCATCGTAAACTAAGTGAGCGAGTATTCTATGGTACGCAATCTGAAATTCATCCGGATTTACATGGTCGAGCAGATAGCGAGTGATCTGTTCATTTTCTTCAAAGAGAAGAATGATGATTTCTTGTTCATTTCTAAATTCTGCGGGAGGCATTTTTACATCGTCTGCCTCTGAGATTTTTTTCAGTTTAACTTTTTCCTTCTGAATTTGTTCTTGAACGGGAAATTTATTTGCTGCGATAATCGCTTTCTCAAGTTCAGCTTCAAGGAGTTTTTCCCGTAAGCCAAATTTCTCTGCAATAGATTTTAGAAGAAAACTTCTCTTCAATTCATCATTCAGCAAGGCAACCGGTTTTACAAGTTCCCTTATCGCTTCAGCGGATTTTGCCGCATCATTAAAATATCCCTGTTCTTCAAAAATTGCCGTTTGATATTCTAAAAAATTTACTGCCCGGGAAATGACGTCCAGAAACGCATCGCTCCCGTTTTTCTGCACAAAAGAATCGGGGTCTTCACCTTTAGGGAGGGTTGCAATTTTGATGTTCATATTTTGTTTTAAAAGAATTTCGATACTTCGCATAGAGGCTTTCACGCCCGCCGTATCAGCATCAAAAAGAAGAACCGTATTTTTTGTGTAGCGCGAAAGAAGCTGAACCTGTTCATCGGTAAATGCAGTACCGGAAACCGCTACAACATTTTTTACTCCGTGTTGATGAAGAGAAATCAAATCCATATAGCCTTCAACAACAATCGCTAAATCATGGCGGCGGATTTCATCTTTCCCGTGCGAAAGTCCGTAGAGCGTTCTGCCTTTGTGATAGATTTTAGATTCCGGGGAGTTTAAATATTTTGCGGCTCCTTCGCGTGCATCAAAAATTCTTCCGCCGAAACCAATTACTCTTCCGTTCGGAGAAAAAATCGGGAAGATCATTCTACCGGCAAACTTGTCGTATAATTTCCCTTTGTCAGATTTGCCGATAACGCCTAACTGTAAAGATTTTTCAATGTCAATATTATTTTTGTTTAGGAAGTTTATCGTCGCATCCCAATGATCCGGGCAGTAACCAAGTCCAAACGAGCGGAGTGTTTGCGGTTTTATTTTTCTTTCTTCAAAATATTTACGGGCGATATTCCCGTCTTCTTCTTTTAAAAGATTGTCGCTGAAAAATTTTGCAACCGAAGTGTTAATGTCGTAAAGGATTTCCGTTTCACTCTGCTCTGCTTCACTCTTCTGATTTTCGTATTCGAGCGTAATGCCAAGCTCGGCAGCCATTTCTTGAATGGATTCTACAAACGATATTTTTTTGTACTCCATCAAAAATTTAAAAACATTCCCGCCGGAATGACAACCGAAACAATGGAATATTTGTTTATCCTGGCTAACCGTGAACGAAGGAGTTTTTTCATTGTGGAAGGGACAGAGTCCAATGAAATTTTTTCCCCGTTTCCGCAGCTGTACGTGTGAAGAAATTACATCAACAATATCTGCTGAAATTCTTATTTGTTCTATTTGTGCTTCTGAAATTCTCATAAACAAATATAAAAAATTTCATGCTGTGGCAGGTTATTTCATCTTACTTTTAAATTCCATCGGAGCGGTCTGTTTCTTCTACCTATTCAACAAGTTCTGTTATGAAGCAATCGCAAATGATTTTACGGGCATCGAATCAGATTCTAATTTTTGTAAGCTCACAACTTTGTTGGTATGATCAATATCAAACCCCACAAGGGCGCCTGTCTCATCAAAATCTACAATAATTCCTTCTGCCACTTCTTTGGATTCAACACTTTTTTCCTCCGATAAATCAATATAAAGTGAATCGGTTTCGGGATAATAACTTAGTTTCATTTTTCATTCTCCTTAAAATCTAAATCATGAGAGGATAAAAGTTGTTTGAAATTTCGTATTGTTAAAACAAAAACTTTTTTAGATGGGAGACGGTATATCCACCGGTATTCCCCTTCAAAAACTTCGCGGATTTCTTCTCTATTTATTTCCGGTACTTTTCTTCCTCGTTCCGGAAATGCTGATAACGACTCTACTTTATTTATAATTCTTTCTACCATTTTATGAGCTGCGGTTGCATTATCTTTTGAAATATATGCAATGATAGATTCAAGCCGTTCAACCGCTAATGGCGACCAAACAATTTTCACATTATCCCTTTTTAGCAAATTTTTGTTTTACCGTGTGATGGGTTATTTCCTTCCCGCCGGCAATTTGTTCTTCCGCCAGTTTAATATCTTCCAACAGTTCAATTTTATTTACCATAGCTTGATAGGTAGAGACGTTTAACAACACCGCCGCCCCTTTACCGTTTTGTGTAATAACTAAAGGTCTTTTGTTTTTTTTAATTTTATCAAAGTAAAAAGCAACCTTTGAACGAAATTCCGAAAGAGGCTGAATGTCCTGGTCTATTTGTATGTTGTACATAACTACTCCTTAATATTTGTACGTACAAACGTACTGAATTATGTGCGAAATAAAAAGCACCTTGAGGTACCATTGCTTCTAAGCTCCATCGGGGTGGTCTGTTTATGCTCTCTATACATACAATTATTTATTACAAACCTCCGATGTTTCCAAAACGTCGGAGGTTTTACAAAAAATTATTATATCTCGCCCCAGCGATAGACCATTCCCAGAGTTAAATCGGCGCTTGAAGGATTAAAACTTGTTCCGGTTGAATTAGTAAAAACCTTTTGCTGCCACTTTGCCGTTCCTAAAAATCCGATTGCTTCAATTGCAACAGCCCAGCTCTCGCTGAAATTAAGTTTTGTTCCTACTCCTCCACCCAGGCTGAATCCTTCCACTAACAGTTTTCCTAAATCACTATTTTGTAAAGAACCGCTGACCAGGTTTACACATAGAAAACTGTATGGTTCAAAGATTCCTTTTGAGAAAGTCCAACGACCATCAAAGCCAACATTATTGCAAGCAAAATCAAAGTTTTCATTCTTCATTTGTCCGTCTGGTGAGGTAACTGAAATATTGCGGATAGTTTGCGAATAGCCCTCCAAAATGAAGCCGAAAGAAAGATGTGCATCTACAATAACATGCATTGCAATATTAAAAAGAAGTTCCGGTGATGCTTGAACTTTATCAATTTCAGTTTTAAACATATTGTTCTCAAGAGCAGAACCGCTTCCAAATTCCACACTAAGTTCAAATCTTTTAAGCCCTTGATCTTCAACAATTGTTTGGGCGTGAATATTTACGGAAAGGAGGAGAAGAGAAAAAACGACAAGCGGGAAAAGGAATTTCAAAATTACCTCGGATTTATGGTTATAAAAGATGAGGCAATATTAAGAAGGTTTGTAAATATTTCCTAACATGACAAAAGTATGGAGTTTTAAACTTCAAGGGTTTAGATTATATTGCTTACAAATTTTATGACATTTACAGATTACAAAACCATGATAGCAAAGAGCATTCTTTTTATTCTTCCGAAAAAGAATTTTAACGAAATAGAATTTCTAACAACAAAACGAATCCTTGAAAAAGACGGCTGCACAATTTTTATCGCTTCGAACGCAGCTTCTTTTTGCGAAGGGAAAAACGGATTAAAAGTTAAAAATGATATTTCCTTTTTTAACATCAATGAAAATAATTTCGGCGGGATTGTTTTTATCGGCGGAAGCGGCGTTAAAGAATACTGGAGCAATCAAATCCTTCACAAAATTGCCCGTAAATTTTTTGAGAAGAAAAAGATTACAGCAGCTATTTGTTCAGCACCGGTAATATTAGCTAACGCAGGAATTCTAAAAAATGTTGCAGCGACTTGTTATCCCGATGATAAAGGGGAACTTATTAAAGCCGGAGCGGAATATAAAGATGCGGGTGTTGTAGTAAGAAAAAACTTTATAACCGCAAATGGCGCAAGTGCAAGTGAAGAATTTGCCGAAGCAATTTTAACAAAATTAAATTCCTAATTCGTAATTCCTAATTCCTAATTAAATGAACTATTGTAACAGCTTAACAAACTATTCCCGGTATAAAACGAGAGAAGTTTTTATCGGCGATCTTCCTCTCGGTGGGAATAATCCAATTCGCATTCAATCAATGACAACCACGAACACGATGGACACCCTCGCCACGGTTGAGCAAACCATCCGCATGGTAAACTCCGGCTGTGAGTACGTCCGCATAACAGCGCCAAGTTTAAACGAAGCGCAAAATCTTTCCGAAATAAAAAAAGAATTAAAGCGGCGCGGCTATACTATTCCGCTCATTGCTGATATTCATTTTACACCAAATGCGGCAGAACTTGCAGCAAGAATTGTGGAGAAGGTTCGCGTCAATCCCGGCAATTATGTTGATAAGAAAAAATTTGAAACGATTGAGTACACACAAAAAGAATACGATGAAGAAATCGAACGCCTGCACGAACGCTTCACTCCGCTGGTAAAAATTTGTAAAGAATACGGCACGGCAATGCGTATCGGGACAAACCACGGTTCGCTTTCGGATAGAATTCTAAGCCGCTACGGCGATACTCCGCTTGGTATGGTTGAATCTGCACTGGAATTTCTGCGTATCTGCGAAGAAAATAATTATCATCAAATCGTTCTTTCGATGAAGGCGAGCAACACGCAAGTTATGGTTGAAGCGTATCGTTTGCTGATAAATAAAATGGAAGAAGAGGGAATGAACTACCCGCTGCATCTCGGCGTAACGGAAGCTGGCGATGGAGAGGATGGAAGAATAAAATCCGCAGTTGGAATTGGGACATTGTTAGAAGACGGAATTGGCGATACTATCCGCGTTTCATTAACTGAAGCGCCGGAATACGAAGCGCCCGTTGCAATCTCTTTAGCGAACCGATATAAAGGAAGAGAAAATCATCAACCGGTTTTAGATATTGAAGAGCATCCGTGTGATCCCTTTTCTTATAAACGAAGAGAGACTTTTGAATTGATCGGCATAGGCGGAAACAATGTGCCGCGTGTGATTTCAAATTTTAGTTCTTCTAAAATTGAAAAAGAAAATGATCTAAATGCAATCGGATATTTTTATGATGAAGCATCTGATAAATGGAATATGACCGATATGGCTTCCGACTTTATTTATCTTGGTAATAACTCTCTCCCATTTGCAGTTCCAAACGGCTTACGCACGATTTATAATTTTGAAATCAGGAAAGAAGTCCCTCTACCCACCCGAAGCGGGGAACAAGTGTGTTACCCGTTTTTCAAAAGTTACTTTTCTTATAAAAAAGAAAAAGACTCAGCCGGAATTTTTAACTTCGTCTCCATTTCATTAAATGATTTGACGAATGAAACATTAAACGAAATTAAAAATGATGCTTCGATAATTCTCATCATTGAAACCGGGAACTTGCACGGTATGGCTGAACAACGCCGTTTCTTTTTTGAATTAGTAAAGAATCAAATTAAAAATCCGGTAATCATAAAAAGAAATTACAAGAACATTTCTCTTGAAGAATTTAGATTGTTTGCAGCCACTGATTTTGGCGCATTGCTGATTGACGGATTCGGTGACGGCGTTTGGGCTGAAGTTTTTTCACCGGAAATTTCGACAAAAGAATGCATCAGAATCTTATTTGGAATTTTGCAAGCTTCGCGCGTCCGAATCTCAAAAACAGATTATATTGCATGCCCTTCCTGCGGCAGAACGCTTTTTGATCTTCTTGAAACAACTGATAAAATCAGAAAACGTACCGAACATTTGAAAGGGGTTAAAATTGCGATTATGGGCTGTATTGTAAATGGACCGGGAGAAATGGCGGACGCAGATTATGGATATGTCGGTTCCGGCCCCGGCAAAATCACCCTCTATCGCGGAAAAGAAATTGTCCGGCGGAACATTGTCTCAGAAAATGCTGTCAATGAGTTGATAGAACTTATCAAAGAAGATGGAAATTGGGTAGAAAATAATACTCAAACTTTTTAGGTTAAAAAGTTGGTAGTTTTCTCCGATTCTTTTAAATTGTATTTGAAATTTATGAAAATCAGGTATTTGAAGACACATATAGTTAAGTCAAAAATCAGAACTCTTTATCAGCATTGCAACATTTAAGTGCACTTTCCGTAAAAGTGCACTTTTTTTTTATATGAATATTAACTCGGTACTAAAATATATTGAAGGATGGGCACCGCCGCAGATCGCATGGCAAAAAGATAATGTCGGTTTGCAGGCTGGGTCGCTCAACCGAAGTGTTGACAATCTCATGCTCTGTTTGGAAGTAACCGATAAGGTTCTTTCCGAGGCGGTGAAAAAGAAATGCAGCCTCATCATTTCGCATCACCCGCTTCTCTTTTCACCTTTAAAAAAAATTGACCCAGACCACGACACCACTTCCCGACTCACAGAACAACTTCTCAAAAACAACCAGACGCTCCTTTCTTTTCATACCAATTTAGATTTTACGAAGGACGGAGTAAGTTTTGCGTTAGCTAAAAAATTAGGTCTTATCAATATTCGATTTTTACTTAATCAGAAAGAAAATCAATCGAAGCTGGTAGTATTTGTGCCTGAAAATGCTGTTGAAAAAGTTTCTTCAGCTTTATTTGAAGCGGGTGCCGGGGAAATAGGGGAATATAAAAGATGTAGTTTTAAAGGAAACGGAATCGGAACGTTTCAAGGCTCAGAATTTTCAAATCCCGCCGTTGGAAAGAAAAAAGTATTCGAAACGGCGGAAGAAATTCGACTGGAAGTTATAATTGATGATTGGAATCTAAGCAAAGCAATTTCAGCAATTAAAACAACTCATCCTTATGAAGAACCGGCATTTGATATTTATCCTTTAAAAAATGAAAACCTAAAATACGGTTTTGGAGCTCTCGGCTCACTAGTAAAACCAATGAGTGAAAAACAATTTCTTGCGCATGTTTCAAAAAAATTAAAAACTACTCTAAGATTTACAGAGGGAAAAGGAAAAACCGTTTCCACTGTCGCAGTTTGCGGAGGTTCGGGAAGCGAATTGCTCAAAGAAGCAATTGCAAAACAGGCGGACGCTTTTATAACTGCCGATATTAAGTATCACGCTTTTCATGATGCGAATAAAAACATTTTGTTAGTTGATGCCGGACATTATGAAACCGAAATTCATATTCTGCCCGAGCTTAAATCACGTCTTGAACAGTTTCTAAAGATAAATAAAGAAAATTCAAAAGTTTTTCTTTTCGGAAAAACTACTAATCCAATAAAATTTTTTATAAATTAAAGGAGAATGATGCTATGAAAAACAAACTTAAACTACTTTACCAACTCCAGGAGATTGACAACCAACTTGATCATTTGGAAGAACTTCGCGGAGACTTGCCGCTTAACGTACAGGCTCTGGTAACTCAAATTAACAATATACAAAGGACCATCACAGAGAAGGAAGAGGAACAGGAAAGTTCTATAGTCAAAAGAAATAAAAATGAAGAAGAAATTGAGCGGCTAATAGAGAATCAAAAAAAATTTAAAGCCCAGTTGTATTCGGTTAGAAATAACAAAGAATATGACGCACTTACAAAAGAAATTGACCACTCGGATGACCTTGTAAAAAAACATCACGCCGAGAATGATGCCATGGCTGATTTAAGCAAAAAACTCAGCTTTGAGATTGATGAGATCACTCCGCAATTAGATGAATTGAAAAAAGAATTAAAAGAAAAAGAAGAAGACTTAGACCGGATCATTAAGTCGAACGAAAAAGAAGAAGCAAAATATTTAACCGAACGCTCCAAAATTGAACCGCAAATACGGAAAGGCGATTACGCTGCCTATCTTCGCATCCGCAAAGCTAAAAAAGGATTGGCGGTTGCCACGGTTGTCCGTTCAGCTTGTTCCGGCTGCCATAAAATTATTCCTTCACAAAAGCAGATTGAGATCAGAAAAAAAGATAAGATTTACTATTGCGAATATTGCGGTAGAATTCTTGTTTCTTCCGATTTCGGCGATAATAACGAATAAATCCGGTTAAGCTTTTTAACTTTCGATTAGTTAAAAGATTCCCTTTGGAGTTATCCCCAAAGGGAATTTTTTTATCCAATTCGTAACACAGAATAGTATTCTGTGTTACAGTAATAACCTGCTGAGATAAAGTTTGCCGGTTTTACCTGAGGATTTGCAAAATGAAATGAAGTTTTAACGTTTTCAAACGGAGATTTGCCATTTAATAAAAAAGTTTGGCAATTTTAACCGGCGCTTTGCGAATTAAAAAAGCGTTTTAGCATTTTTGAATGAAGATTAGCGAAATAAAAAATAGTTTTAACGATTTCGAGAGGAGTTTTGCCAATTTCAAACGTGACATTGGCATTTTTTAATGCAGCATAACCATTTTTAAGTGAAACATTGTTCGTTTTTACGCTAAAACAGCAGAATTGCCAAAATTTGAATAAAATTTAGCACGAAACCTCCGACGTTTTCAAAACGTCGGAGGTTTTTCTGGTTTATATACAAATACTACAAGAACTTGTCAAATTCTACTTGAGCAGCAACATTTTCTTTGCGGCGGTAAAGTTTTGTTTGCCGTCTATGGAAACAGAATTAACGCTGTAGAGATAAATGCCGGAAGAAAGTCCCTCTCCGTTGAAAGTAATGTTATGGTTTCCGGCTTCTTTTGTTCCTTCGTTAAAAACTTTTACGGTTTGTCCGAGAGAATAATAGACTGTTACAATTACGTGGCTTGAACTTGGGAGAATATATTGTATTTGGGTTGAGGGGTTGAAAGGATTGGGGTAGTTTTGGAAAAGATTGTACTCATTGATAAAACTTATAAATTTATTATCTATGGAAGTTATAATGCCGCCGTTATTTTCTGTAGCAAAAAATTTGCTATTATCACAAACGATAAAACCTATCGAATCGTTAAGGAATTCTATATTTCTTGCTTCCAAACTGCCACTAACTACCGTAACTTCTTGCCAGGTGTTTCCGGTATCATTACTAAAAAATAAATGGTCATAATCCGTAAACCAGACCTTTGATGGTGAACCCGGTAAAAATTCAATGTCGTGGTGGTTAGTATTTGTTAATAGAGATAATTTCGTCCAACTATTTCCCCCATTTATCGTTCGATAAATAAAATCATCTGCAGCATTAATATCACTTACTAACATTCCAATATTTTCATCGTAAAATTTTAGCATATAAGTTTTATATATGCCAGTTGGTAAAGGAACTATTTGCCAGGAAGTACCGCCATCAATGGTTTTATATAGTTTATGATATCCAGAACCATAAAAATAACCAACAGATAGACTGGGGAATTCAATTGGAAAAAATACATCTCTTGACCATTCTCCTATTAGATAATCATGATTAATCAATACCCAATTATTTCCTCCGTTAGTTGTTTTAAGTATAATTGCGGGTGATTGTGCGGATATTGCATCCCCAACAACAATTCCGTTGTTCTTATCAAAAAACTTTATAAAATTGAAAAAGGGGAAATTAATAGAGTCTCTATATTGTAAAGTCCAATTAAATCCTCCATTGTTGCTATGATAAATTTTACCATCCTCTGTACAAAACCAGATATTGTTTTTATCAAAAATTGAAACATCAGTTCCATCCCGAATCTCCGGAGTAATAAAATTTATCCATGAATTTGCTAAATCATTTGAAATGCTTAATGGTCTTGGTTTCTCACTTTTTCTGACAAACATGGCCAGAGTACTGTCACTTGAAACATCTAAAGGATCAGCAACACCCCATTCCGGTAACCCGTTTATTCTGAGCTCCCATTGCGAATATATATTTTTATTAAATACAACAAATAATAAAACAAGTATTGCTATTCTTCTCATTTATTTTCCATGCATAAAACTTTTGTACCATAATAGGGTACCCCATTATTATCACAAAAATAATTTTTTCTATTTAAACAACTATCGATACATCCCGAATATTCCAGATCAATGCAATCTTTACAAGTAAGTGTATATTCATTACATAGAGGTCCATAATTAACCCCGGAACTTGCAAAACAATTTGCATCTTCGCATTGCCCATTGGTACAGCACCGCACTTTCGATTGAGCAAAAATATCTTGTTCATTATTAAGTTGAACAAAACCGAACAGTATTACAAGGGTAGAAAAAACCATTGTTGTTTTTTGTAAGTAATTCATTTGAACTTCTTCATTTTATTTGTGTTATTTAATATTTCGTTAATAGCATTATTATCAAGAATTCCCTTCCAGACGTTTATCACTTTAGCATTTTTATCAATAAGTATTGTTTGTGGTGTAAGAAAAGCTTTATAATTAATCAAAAAATCATCTGTTTTTGTAAAAAATACCGGGAAAGGAATAGAATTATTTGAAATATAATTTACAGTGTTTTCTAATTCAGCAATTGCAATTGGAAGAATTCTTGTTTGCGAGGAGTCAATCTTATTGTATAAACTAATCCAATTCGGTAAATTTAATTTACAAGGGGAACAAGTAGGTTTTAATAAAAAGAGCAGTGTGTTTTTATTAAGATTTGTATCATAGTTAATATCTATTTTTATGTTCTTAACTGTATTAAGTCCGAAGGGTTTTACGATTTCATCCTTCTGAAGAATATCATGGTCATTTATTAATAGAGCAAGTCTGCTTTTAAGCCCTTTGTTTTGTAAAGCAAAAATGAGAGTCTGAAAAGTCAGAAAAAAAATAATGTTGATGGCAAAAATAATTTTTAAATATTTATACTTGTCGTTCTCAAACAATATGTCTTTCCCATTCGACATCTTTTTGAGTGGTTTAACTTTTCTTTTTTCATAGTAAGTTGAAACTATAACAGCAATTAAAATAAGCGCTACATTTCTAAAAACAGATAATAAATCTAACTTATCACTGCTTAAGGCTCCAAAACAACCGCAACTAATTTCTTCACCTTCAAATAGTTTTACGATTATTAGTGAAGTAAAAAATGAGAGCAATAAAGACGAAATAAATGAAGGGAAACTAGAGTTAAAATTAAAAATTATTCCTATCCCTAATATTATTTCTATTATTGGAATAGCATATTTTACAATAGTAATAAAATTATCATTCAGTAATTTGAAATTTACTAATGCTTCTGCAAATGCATTGATATCAATTAATTTTGTAATTCCGGAAAAGACAAATACAATTCCAAGGATAATTTGAAGGGCGAAAACAAGACGAAATGATTTTAACATTAAAACATCCATTATATATATAATAGATAATGTTTATAACACGAACTAAAATCTCAAAAACAAATTAAAGTATTTAATAATAAAAGTCAATAATATTATTTCTCTATCTTCACACGAAGCATTTTTGATGTGGAATACCAAATCATCCAAACTTTTTTCGTTTCTCCTTCGTCTTATTTGCAAATATCCCTTACTTACTTTTGTGATTTCTTTGTGCCTTTGAGACTTGGTGGCAAAGTGGCTTGTTTTAGAAATTGCCACAATGGCACAAAGACACCAAGGTTGGCTTGCGTAAGTTGAGTTACAAATTCAGATTTTTGCTCACAGAATTATTCGCATATCATATTTTCTCCCTTTTCCGTAACTTGCAGGTGCAATTAATAAAAAATTGAGGATGAAATGAAAAAAAGGACCATTGAC